>NZ_JALXKT010000017.1:0-50863 GCF_025144775.1 Brachybacterium sp. p3-SID957
GGACGCCACCACCCCGATCCCGCAGCGCGAGGCATGGCGGACCCTGGTCTCCCTGGTCTCCCCCACGGAGGAGCGCAATCCGCGCAGCGAGGACCTCGACACCCTGGCGGCATCGGACCTGGTGGAGCGGATCCTCGCCGAGGACGCCACGGTGGCGGCCGCCGTGCAGGCCGTCAGCGATGACATCGCCCGCCTGGTCGAGGTGTGCGTGGCCGCGATCGACGCCGGTGGCACCGTCCACTATGTCGGGGCCGGCACCTCCGGGAGGCTCGGGGTGCTGGATGCGGTGGAGCTGGTGCCCACCTACAACGCCACCCCCGACATGGTCACGGCCCACCTGGCCGGTGGCGACGCCGCCATGATGCGGGCCGTCGAGGGAGCCGAGGACGATCCCGAGGCCGGGGCCCGCGTGGTCTCCGAGCAGTGCGAGGACGAGGACGTCGTGATCGGCCTGGCCGCCAGCGGCCGCACCCCCTTCGTCGGCGGTGCCCTGCGGGCCGCTCGCGAGCGGGGCCTTCCCACCGCGCTCATCGCCGCCAACCCCGCCGCCCAGCTCGCAGGCGACGTGGACATCGCGATCCTGCTGGACGTGGGCCCCGAGGTGGTCACGGGCTCGACCCGTATGAAGGCCGCGACCGCCCAGAAGCTCACCCTGAACGCCTTGTCCACGGCGACGATGGTGCGCCTGGGGACCACCTTCTCCAACCTGATGATCAACGTGCGCCCCACCAACGCCAAGCTCATGGCCCGCACCGTGCGGATGCTGGTCCAGGCCACCGGCGCCGATCCCGACCACGCCGCTGACGTCCTCGAGCAGGCCGACGGGCAGCTGCGCGTGGCACTGGTGGCCCTGCTGGCCGGTGCCGGCGCCGTGGGCAGCGGCTCGGCCCACGGGCCCGTCGACGTCGAGGCGGCACGCGAGGCCGTCGGCCGCTTCCCCGCCGGCCCGTCCCGCGACGGCGACCCCGCCGGGATCCGTTCGGCCGTGGCCGCACTGACCGAGAACGACGGCCGGTGAGCGCGGGGACCGACGGCGGGGCCGCACGGAACGGGGGTGCGGCCGCCGGCAACGGAGGCGGGCCCGTCACGGTGCGGCTGCGGGGGCGGCTGGAGGACCTCCGGCCGGCGCTGCGCCGCATCGCCGAGATCGTGCTGGCCGATCCGCAGGCCGCCGGCGGCATGACCATCAGTGCGCTGGCCAAGGCCGCCGCCTGCTCCGAGGCCACCGTGGTGCGCCTGTCCCACGAACTGGGCTACAGCGGCTACCGGGAGTTCCGCTTCAGCCTGCTGGAGGAGACCGCGATCCACCGGGAGCGCACTTCCGGCAGCGCTTACGAGAGCGATATCGACCCTGCTGATGACCTGGGGACCGTGGTCGGCAAGATCGCCTTCGCCGACGCCCGCGCCGTGCGCGACACCGCCGGCTCCCTCGACACCGCGGTGCTGGGCACCGTGGCAGAGCTGATCGCGGGGGCACGCCGGATCGCCGTGTTCGGTGCGGGGGCCTCGGGCCTGGCAGGCATGGACCTGGCGCAGAAGCTCACCCGCATCGGCCTGTCCTGCAGCGTGCACCGGGACGTGCACGAGGGCCTGCCCGCCGCCGCCCTGCTGGAGGAAGGGGACGTGGCCGTCGGGCTGTCCCACACCGGGCAGACCACCGATGTCCTCGATGCGCTGCGCGTCGCAGCCGACTCCGGCGCGGCCACCGTGGCGATCACCAACGCCCCGGCCTCGGCCCTGGCCCGCAGCGCCCAGCACGTCCTGGTCACCGCTGCCACCGAATCGGCCTTCCGCTCCGGTGCGACTGCTTCGCGCATCGCCCAGCTCACCGTCATCGACTGCATCCTGGTGGCGGTCGCCCAGCGCCTACCGGACCTGGGCCGCCAGGCACTGGAGCGCACCCGCACCGCCGTAGAGTCGCGCCGGGTGCCCTGAGCCGGCGCGGGTGCGCCTGCGAGGTGCCGTGAGCTGGTGCCTGGTGCCTGGAGCCCCGTGCCTGGTGCCTGGTGACCTGAGCCGGTTACGGGCGAGTACGTTCCAGCTCCTGGAAGCTGACCGCCCGGTACTGGGCTGGAGAGGGGGAAGCGCTGGAGGCGGCGCATGACGTCGAAGCCTCGGCACGGGAATGCCGAGGCCCCGGCGTGGAAAACAGGTGGTGTGCGGCCTCGACGCCTCACTACACTGACCGCATGCGCATCTGATCAGCCCCGAACCCGACCGACCTTCGCGTCCAGGAGCTGATCCATGCCCTCCCATTCCTCTGCCGCCTCATCGGCAGGCGCCCCCGCCGCCCGCAGCGCGTCGACCTCGAACCCGGCTGCCCGCGCCGACGCAGGCGCCTCCGGCCTCCATCTGCGAGCCGACGGCATATCCCTGTCCTACCCGGATCGTCGAGTGCTCACCGACGTCGATCTGGTCGTGCCCGCCGGCCGGCCCACGGGGTTGCTGGGGGAGAACGGCAGTGGCAAGACCACCCTGCTGCGGATCCTGGCCGGGCAGCTGAGCCCCGATTCCGGCACCGTCATCGTCCCGAAACCGGTGGGCCTGCTCCACCAGGAGCTCCCCTTCGCGGGGACGACCACGCTGGCCGAGGTGGTGGAGGATGCCCTTTCACGATCGCGGCGACTGGAACGCGAGCTCACCGCGGCAGGGGAGGCCCTGGCCGAGGCGCACCCGTCGGCGGACGAGGCGCACCCGTCGGCGGATGAGGCGCACCCGTCGGCGCCTGCGCGGCATGGCAGCCCCGCCGCGGGGTCCACCACAGCCCCGACCCCCGCTCAGACCGCCCAGCTGTACGACCGCCTGCTCGCCGAGGCCACCCTCGCGGACGTGTGGAACGCCGACCGACGCGCTGAGGACGTGCTGCACGGCCTCCACCTCGACGACGTGCCGTCCACCACCCAGCTCGAGGAGATCAGCGGCGGGCAGCGCGAGCGACTGGCCCTGGCCCACCTGCTGATCGCCCGCCCCACCACGTGGCTGCTGGACGAGCCCACCAACCACCTCGACGACGACGGTGCCGCCTTCCTTGCCGCCGCAGTGCGCGCCCACCCGGGGCCGGTGTTGATCGCCAGCCACGACCGTGCCTTCCTCGACGACGCCACCACCGCACAGCTGGACCTCGATCCGGCCGAGACCCCGCTTCGCACCCCCGTCGGCGGACTCACCTCCTACACGGGAGGCTTCAGCGACTACCTGCTGGCCCGCATGGACGCCCGAGAGCGGTGGGAGCAGCGGTTCCGCCGTGAGCAGGACGAGCTGGGCCGCCTACGAGAGGCCGTTAAGGACGCCGCCCAGGTGGGACACGCAGGTCGCGGGCCCCGCACCGAGGCCAGGGCATCCAAGAAGTTCTACGCCGACCGCAACGCCAAGACCGTCTCCCGCCGCCTGCGGGATGCCCGCGCCCGGCTGGAGCAGCTGGAGGACGAGCAGGTGCACAAGCCCCCGGCCGAGCTGCACTTCACCCGCCTGCCCGTCGCCACGGGCGGTGCGGGCACCGTGCTGCTGGCGGCCACGAAGGTCGCGGTCGAGGATCGACTGGATCCCGTCTCGCTGTCCCTCTCGGCAGGGGAGAAGCTGCTGATCACCGGAGCGAACGGGAGCGGGAAGTCCACCCTGCTGGGCGTGCTCACCGGCCGGCTCCAGCCCACTACCGGATCCGTGTCCAGGCCCCGCAGCCTGCGGATCGGGTACCTGGGACAGGGCGACGAAGCGATCCCCGGCCGTACCGTCCGCCAGCACCTGGGGGCCGCCGCGAGTGCGAAGGAGGGTACTGACGCCGCGGCGACAGGGACCGATCCGGACTCCCGGGAGGTGCCCGAGCTGTTCGGACTGGTCCACCCCCGGGACCTGGACCGCCCGCTCGAGCTGCTCTCCCGCGGCCAGCTGCGTCGGGTGATGCTGGCCGGCCTGCTGCTGGAGGGGCCCGAGCTGCTGGTGCTGGACGAGCCCACCAACCACCTGGCCCTGATCACCGCCACCCGGCTCGAGGCCGCACTTCAGGAGTGGGGTGGCGCGGTGCTGATCGCCTCCCACGACCGTTGGCTGCGCAGTCGCTGGCAGGGAGAGCTCCTGGCTCTGCAGTGACCGGGCTGCCACACACGTTCACGTTCCTGCCGTGCTGCGCCCGCTCTGCGGCACCCTGGCCGCACGGACCGTCGCGGGCCCCTGGCTCCTGCGGCCGTCGAGCGCCCACCGATCCCCAGGAGGACCCCATGGCCGAGCAGCCCCTGAAGTTCGAGACCCTGGCCATCCACGCCGGGCAGGAGCCCGATGCCGCGGCCGGCTCGCGCGCCCTGCCGATCCACCAGACCACCAGCTTCGTGTTCCCCAGCGCCGAGTCCGCAGCGGACCGCTTCGCGCTGGCCGAGGCCGGCCCCATCTACACCCGCATCACCAACCCCACCCAGGGCGCCGTCGAGGACCGCATCGCTGCGCTCGAGGGCGGTGCCGCAGGCCTGCTGGTGGCCTCGGGGCAGAGCGCCATCACCCTGGCGATCCTGAACCTCGCCGGGGCCGGGGACTCGGTGGCTCTCTCGCCCAGCCTGTACGGCGGCACCTTCAACCTGTTCAAGCACACCCTGTCCCGCCTGGGCATCACCCCGCAGTGGGTCGAGGACCCCACCGACCCGGAGTCCTGGCGGGCCGCGGCCGACGACACCACGCGTGCCTTCTTCGCCGAGACCATCCCCAACCCCAAGCACGACATCCTCGACATCGAGGCCGTCGCCGGCGTCGCCCACGAGGTGGGGGTGCCGCTGGTGGTGGACAACACGGTGGCCACCCCCTACCTGCTGCGCCCCCTCGAGCACGGGGCCGATGTGGTGGTCCACTCCGCAACCAAGTTCCTGGGCGGCCACGGCACCTCGATCGCCGGGGTCATCGTGGACGGCGGCAGCTTCGACTTCACCGCCCACGCCCAGAAGTACCCGCAGTTCACCCAGCCCGACGAGTCCTACAACGGTCTGGTGTTCTCCCAGGTCCCCGCGCCCTTCGCCACCCGTGCCCGCACCAACCTGCTGCGGGACATCGGCCCGGCGATCTCCCCGTTCAACGCCTTCCTGATCGGTCAGGGCCTGGAGACGCTGCCGCTGCGCATGGACCGCCATCTGGACAACGCTCGCGCGGTCGCCGAGTTCCTCGAGGCCGATGACCGCGTCCAGTCCGTCACCTGGGCCTCCCTGGACTCCTCCCCGTACAAGCAGCTCGCCGACCGGTACCTGCCGCGCGGCGCCGGCAGCGTACTGGGCTTCGTGCTGCCCGGGGGGATCGACGCCGGCAGGCGCTTCGTGGACGCCCTGACCCTCCACTCCCAGGTGGCCAACATCGGCGATGTGCGCTCCCTGGTGATCCACCCCGCCTCCACCACCCACTCCCAGCTCAGCGAGGCCGAGCACCGCGCCGCCGGCATCGAGCCCGGGTTCGTGCGGCTCAGCGTGGGAATCGAGCACATCGACGACATCCTCGCCGATCTGGAGCGGGGCCTGGCCGCCGCCGGCTGAGCCGCGTCCAACGGCCGCGGGCCGCTGGCTGAGCACCCCGGTCAGGGCGGCTGGGTACGCTGGGCGCATCATGCACAGCGAACCCTCCGCCCTGACCGACGCCTCTCCTGCCGGTGCCCCCGCTACGGACCAGCCCGGAGCGGCGCCCCTGGCCCCGTCCCCGCTGGACACCTGGCCCCCCGCCTGGACGCCCGCAGCCGTGGTCTTCGACTGCGACGGCATGCTGGTGAACACCGAGGCCGCCTGGGTGGCGCTGCAGGACGAGTACCTGGCCCGCCACGGCGCCGCCTTCGACGAGGAGACCCGCCGCTCCATCACCGGCCGCGCCGCCGAGGTGGTGATCGCCGCGATCGCCGAGCTGATCGGCAAGGACCCCTCCGTGGTCACCGAGGAGCTGCTGCTCGCTCACCGCACTGCTCGCCAGGAGATCCGCATGGTGCCGATGGCCGGGGCGTACGAGACCGTCAGGGCCGTCGCTGCGGTGGTCCCCGTGGCCGTGGCCTCCAACTCCCCACGCGAGGAGCTGCAGCACAAGATCGACGAGCTGGGCCTTGCCGAGTTCGTCACCGCACAGGTGGCGGTGGAGGACGTCGCCGCCCCCAAGCCCGCCCCGGACATGTATGTCCAGGCGGCCCGTCTGCTCGGTGCGGACCCGGCCGACTGTCTCGCCTTCGAGGACTCCGAGACCGGCGCCGAGGCCGCACTCGGAGCGGGCATGCAGCTGATCGCGGTGCCGTCCCTGCCTGGGCAGGACCCCCGCGCGCCGCGCCGCCTCACCTCTCTGGAGGACCCGGTGCTGCGCGACTGGATCGCCGGCTGGACGGGGAAGGACCCGCGGTGACCGGCATCCACCGCTTCCGGGAGGCCTTCGGCGACTGGACGCCGCAGGCCGTCGTGTTCGACTGCGACGGGATGCTGCTGGACACCGAGTCCATCTGGAACCGCGCCCAGGCCGCTGTGGTCGAGACCGTCGGTGCCCGCCTGGGGGCTGAGGACCACGAGCACCTGCACGGCTCCACCATCGAGGTGGCCGCCGAGATCATCGCCGAGCGGGCCGACGCCCCGGAGCCCGAAGTCCTGGCGCAGCTGCACGAGGCCTTCGACCGGGAGCTCGCCGTCGGCATCCGCACCATGCCCGGCGCGACCGCGGCGGTGGAGGCAGCCGCCGCCCGGGTCCCGCTGGGCTGCGCGTCCAACTCCTGGCTGGAGGCCCTCGAGGGCAAGCTCGCCGCCGGCGGCCTGCGGGAGCACTTCACGGTGCTGGAGGCCTCCGACACCGTGGCCAGCCCCAAGCCCGCCCCCGACATGTACGCGGCCGCTGCCCGTGCCCTGGGCGCCGAGCCGCAGCACGCCCTGGCCTTCGAGGACTCCGGCACCGGTGCCCGGGCCGCCCGCGATGCCGGACTGCGCCTGATCGTCATTCCCGCCCCCGGCACCCGGGCGCCCTCGGCGGATCTCGCGCTGACCACGCTCGAGGACCCCGCGCTGCTGGAGTGGATCGCCACCTGGTGAGCACGCGCGGACCGGCGGATCTCACGCGGACTGGCATCGGTGCGCCGCTGAGGTGTTCACTGGCCCCATGACCACACCGGCCGATCCCTCTCAGCCCCTCACCGCCCGTGCTCACGGCTCGCCCCTGCGCGGCCGTGCCTGGCTCAACACCGGCGGGGTGGAACTGGACCTCGAGGACCTGCGCGGCAAGATCGTGCTGCTGGACTTCTGGACCTTCTGCTGCGTGAACTGCCTGCACGTGCTGGACGAGCTGCGACCGCTGGAGGAGAAGTGGTCCCAGGAGCTCGTGGTGGTCGGCGTGCACTCCCCGAAGTTCGAGTTCGAGAAGGACCCCGAGGCGCTGGCCGACAACATCGAGCGCTACGAGGTCACTCACCCCGTGCTCGATGATCCGGAGCTTCGCACCTGGAGCGAGTACGGGGCCCGCGCCTGGCCCACCCTGATGGTGCTGGACACGCACGGCCGCATCGCCGGGAACCTCTCCGGCGAGGGGCACGCCGCCAACCTCGACGCCCTCATCGAGCGACTGGTCGCCGAGGGCGAGGCCGATGGCTCCCTGCGCCGCGGGCCCGCCCCCACGGTGCTGACCGAGCGCACCCCCCAGACCCTGCGCTACCCCTCCAAGGTCGCGGCCCTCCCCGATGGCCGCCTGGTGGTCTCCGACGCGGGCCAGCACCGCCTGGTGGTGTTCCGTGCCGACGGGCTCACCGTGGACGAGGTGATCGGCGAGGGCGTGCGCGGCCATCGCGACGGTGAGGCCGAGCAGGTGCGCTTCGCCGAGCCCAACGGGGTGCTGGTGCTGCCCGAGGAGGTGGCCGCGGAGGTCGGCTACGACCTGCTGGTGGCCGACACCGCCAACCATCTGCTGCGCGGCGTGCGGCTGGGGCAGGACCGCCTGCTGCGGGCCCGCACCGCCACCGAGGTGGTCACCGTCGCCGGCAGCGGCGGCCAGTGGATGCAGGGCCGGCCCCTGCCCCGCGGTGAGGGCGATCCGCGCACCTTCGACCTGTCCACCCCCTGGGACCTGGCCTGGTCCGGCGTTCTGAACCGCGCGGTGATCACCATGGCAGGCATCCACCAGATGTGGATGTTCGACCCGGTCACGCAGGGTCTCGCGGTGCTCGCCGGCACCACCCAGGAGGGTCTGGTGGACGGGCCCGTGGTGGGCTCGTGGTGGGCCCAGCCCTCCGGCGTGGACGAGATGGCAGACGGCCGGCTCGTGATCGCCGACTCCGAGACCTCCGCCGTGCGCGTGCTGGACCCGCGGGCCATGCGCGTGAGCACCCTGGTGGGGGAGGGCCTGTTCGACTACGGCCACGTCGACGGCGCCGCCGCCACCGCGCGCCTGCAGCACCCCCTGGGGGTGACCGTCCTGCCCGACGGCCGCATCGCGGTGGCCGACACCTACAACGGCGCCATCCGGGTGATCGACGAGCACGGCGCCGAGGACGGCACCGCCACCGTCGTCACCGTCGCCACCGACCTGCGAGAGCCCTCCGACGCCCTGGTGGGGCCCCCGGTGGACGGCATCGGGCAGCTGATCGTGGTGGAGTCCGGCACGCACCGCCTCACCTGGGTGCCCGTGGCCAAGGCCGCCGAGCGCGTGATCGACGAGGGCGCCCAGCGCTCCGAGCGCCCGGTGACCGAGGTGGGCCCTGGCCCGCTGCGGATCCGGGTGCTGTTCACCCCGCCCGAGGGCCACAAGCTCGACGACTCCATGGGGCCCTCCACCCAGGTGTCGATCACGACCTCGCCGGCGAGCATGGTGCGCGCGGGGGCCGGTACCAGGACCGAGCTGGAGCGGGTGCTGGAGCTGGACCCCTCGATCACCGAGGGCGTGCTGCACGTCAACGCCCGCGCCGCCTCCTGCGACGCCGATCCTGCGGTCGAGTTCCCCGCCTGCCACATGCACCAGCAGGACTGGGGCGTGCCGATCCGCGTGGTCGAGCGCGGCCCTGACCATCTGGACCTCTCCCTGCTCGCCTGACCTGCCGTCATCGGCCCCGCGCGGGCCGCTGGCCTCTCCCCACCCCCGGACGGAAGCGCCTTCGTGGATCTCATCACCCAGTACCCCCTCGGGGACGACATCGCCGTGACCCTGCTGGTCCTCGCGGTCCTCTCGATCATCGCCCTGGTGGCGGGGGCCATCGTCCCCACCCGCCTGCGCAGACCGGGTCGCCCGGCCGCGAGGACCGGCCGTCGCCGCAGTGAGGACCCCGGCGCCGAGGACTCCGCCGCCGAGGATCCCGACGTCGAGGATCCCGACGTCGAGGATCCCGACGACCGGGACTCCGACGTCGAGGACCTTCACGACGCAGGAACGGACGTGGACGAGGAACTCGAACAGGGCGAGGCCCTCGTGGCGGACCCCGACTTCCGCGACCTCGCCGCCGATCCCGGTCTGGCGCGGCGCCTGGGCGCACAGCTGTCCACCGTCGCGTCGGTGACCGTCGCGGTGGGCATCCCCGCCCTGGTGCTGGCCTACCTGGTGCCCGGGTCCACCGACCAGCGCCTGCTGCGCTCCGCGATGCTCCTGACCGGTCTGCTGCTGGGCCCGCTCGCCGCCTGGCGGGGCGTGGCCCTGCAGATCGCCGCGCTGTCCATCGGCCCCCGCCGGCGCGAAGCGCTGCTGGGTCGCCTGGGTGCTCTCAGCGTGACCGGCACCCTGGCCCTGGGAGTGCTGCCGGTGGCGATCGCGGTGTGGTTCCTGCGCGAGCAGGCCGGCAGCGCCCTGGTGGCCCTGGCTGGTGGCGCTGCGATCGGGGCCCTGGCCGTGCGGGTGTGCTCGGCCCCCCTGGAGACCGTGGGTGCGGCCTCCGCGGTGCTGGTGGGCACGGACGAGAACGATCTGGAGCCCGACGGCGAGGACAACCTCGGTGCCGAGCACCTGCTGACCGCCCGCATCATCCGCCACGGAGGCGGGCGCGCCGCCGACCTGGTGCTGCTGACCACCGCTCTGGCCGCCGGCGGGATCCTGCTCGGCGTCCCGGTCCTGGCGGGCGAGGGGATCCTGGTGGTGCTGCTGGGCCTGGGGGCTGCCATGCTCACCGCGGCCGCCGCCGCGGTGATCCCGCATCGTATGAATGATGGCCAGGAGCGCACCGGGCTCCGGATGGGCGGGCTGATCCCCGCCGTGCTGAGCGGTGCGCTCACGGTGGCCGCGGCCGCGCTGTGGCTGCCCACCCAGTACAAGTCCCTGCGCTTCGACCACGTGGGGATGAGTGAGTTCACCGATCCGGCCGTGGCCGGCCCCCAGCCGCTGCCGCGAGAGGAGATGGTGCCGCAGATCGAACAGGCCACCCAGGACATGGGCCAATGGATCTCCGTCACGGACGACTCCCGCGACGCCGGCGCCTTCCTGGACGTGCTGACCCTGCACACCGTGTCCCCGAGCGCCGTGGTCGCCGGCGCGATCGGAGCCGGTGCACTGGCCGCACTGCTGGCCCTGCTGCTGCTGGATGCCACGGCCGACCGCCGCGGCGAGACCGCGCTGCGTGCGGCCCGCACCAGCCGCACCGGGGGTGCGCTGGGTGCCACCGCGGCCTTCGGCGCCACCGCTCTGAGCGCCGCGCTCGCCCTGGCGCTGCTGCTGGGCGTGCTGGGTGTGCTCAGCGTGCTCAGCGCCGGTGTGCCGGGCCTGGCCCTGGCCCTGCTCGCGTACAGCGGCCTGGGTGCCCTGGTGGTGACGCTCGGCTTCGCGGGCTCGCTGGCCGCCCCGGCTCTGCTGGATGACCCGGGCACCGAGCCGGCTGCACGGGAGGCCGCGGCCTCGGCCGGCACCGGTCCGCGCAGCGCTCTGCTGCTGGTGGCCGCCCTCGCCGCGCTGCCCCTGCTGGGGCCGGTGGTCACCGCTCTGCAGGCGGCCCCTCGGGCCGCCACGGTCTGGGAGGACCGTGCCCTGCACGCCCTGACCCCGCAGGCCCTCCCGCTGCTGGCGGGCATCGGCATGGGAGTGGTGACCGTGCTGCTGGTCATCGCCTCGATGCTCGACGTATCCCGACGGGCAGGCGCCGCTGCAGTGGTCGAGACCCGCGCCACCATGCTCAGCGACCGTGAGCACGTGCTGCTGGATGACCTGACCTACGGGCTGCGACGCTCCGCGCTGACGCCGCTGGCGGTGGCGCTGCTGATGCCGGTGGTGGCGGGCTTCGGCCTGGGGCCGGCCGCCCTTCCCGGCTTCGTGGCCGGCCTGGTGCTGGCCGCAGCGGGCCTGGGGCTGTGGTCCCATGGCGCGGCCTCCGCGATGCGCTCGGCCCTCGACCTGATCTCCGCGGGCCGCTACGGGGGCCCCGGCTCCTGGGGCCACTCCGGTGCGATCTCCGGAGCGGTGCTCACGGGGGTGATGCGCTCCAGCATCGGCGCCGTGGCGCCCGCCCTGATGCTCGTCGGTGCGCTGACTGCCGCCATCGCTGTGCCCTCGCTGGTGTCGATGGTGGCCGACGACTCCAGCCCGTTCCTGCGCTGGGGCGTGGCCGTCATCGCGCTGGTGATCGCCGCTGCGGTGTGGGTGGCCTCGGCCGCCGCACCCGAGGTGGACCTCGAGGACGAGCTGGAGGACAGCTCCAAGCCGCTGTTCGCGCGCCGCGATGAGGACGACCGCGAGCTCACGCTGGACGCGATGAGCTGGGAGGACGACGACAAGCGCTGAGACCGCCCGGACCGGGCCGGGCCCCATCGGCCCTGCCGCTCGGGGCCCTCGACGGCCCCGAGGCTCGAAGGCTCGAGAAGCCCCCATCAGGCCTGCCGGTCAAGGACCATTCGGCCCCGAGGCTCCGGTCAGGGGAGTGGTTCAGGCCTCGACGCCCAGGCCCCGCAGCACGAAGGCCTCCAGTGCATCCTGATCGAAGCGTCCCGGTGCCGTGCCGATCAGCAGACCGTTGACGATCCGCACGGTGGCGTCGAGGTCGAGGTCCGCAGCGAAGTCACCGCTGTCGATGCCGGCGCGGATGATCCGTCGCAGCACGTCCTCGATCAGCACCACGTGGTCCCGCAGGCGGGCCGCCGTCTCCGAGGTGAGGCGGTTGCGGCTGACCGAGTGCGGCATGTGGAAGGAGACCGTCAGCTGCAGCTGGGTGCGCACGTACTGCAGCACCGCCTCCCTCGGGGTGGCGGCCTGAACTCCGGCCTGCAGTTGCGCGATGTAGCCGGAGGTCTCGTGCATCGCGTACTCGACCAGCAGGGTGTCCTTGTCCGGGAAGTGGTTGTACATCGCGGTGCGACCCACCCCCGCGGCCCCGGCGATCGAGGAGAACGTGATCTGCTCGAACGTCTGGTCCTCCAGCAGCTCGTCCAGAGCCTGGAAGATCTTCGCGCGTGTGCGCTCGCGGTGCTCCTCGAGCGAACCGCCGATGATCTTGGGCATGGCACATTATTACACCGTGACATATCGGCGTCGGAACCCTGAAAGTCCCGCGCACAGAGGTCCGGAGCCCTCCGGTCCCGGGTCCTGTGGCCCCGCTCAGTTCACGCAGTCAGCGAGCCCCATGGAAAGACGAGCCCCATGGAAAGAACTGAGTCGCGACATAGTCTGCCAACGATGTCGCGACCCAGGACACGAGAGCGGGTGACGGGAATCGAACCCGCGCTGTCAGCTTGGGAAGCTGAAGTTCTACCATTGAACTACACCCGCGAACGCCGTCCATCATAACCCCATCGCGGGGTGCTCCCTGAACATGGGCGGCAGTGGACTCTCCCCTGACGTTCCCGGAATCCGGGGCTAGGCTGGGCTCGTGCTGCTGAGTGATCGTGACATCCGTGCCCAGATCGAGGCCGAGCGCGTGCGGCTGGAGCCCTTCGACGCCTCCATGGTCCAGCCCGCCTCCGTGGACGTGCGCATCGATCGCTTCTTCCGCGTCTTCGACAACCACAAGTACGCCATGATCGACCCGGCCACGGAGCAGGCCGAGCTCACCCGCGAGATCGCCGTGGATCCCGAGGAGGCGTACATGCTGCACCCCGGGGAGTTCGTGCTCGCCTCCACCTACGAGCAGATCACCCTGCCCGATGACATCGCAGCCCGCCTGGAGGGCAAGAGCTCCCTGGGCCGCCTGGGGCTGCTCACCCATTCCACCGCAGGCTTCATCGATCCCGGCTTCCAGGGCCACATCACCCTGGAGCTGTCCAACATGGCCACCCTGCCGGTGGCCCTGTGGCCGGGAATGAAGATCGGCCAGCTGTGCTTCTTCCAGCTCTCCAGCGCGGCGGAGCGCCCCTACGGCAGCGAGGGGAACCTCAACCGCTACCTCGGTCAGCGCGGCCCCACCCCCTCGCGCTCGGCCCTGAACTTCCATCGCACCCGGATCCCCGTGGAGGACGAGCAGGCATGAGCACCGATCTCACCTCCCACCGCGTCCAGCTCCCCCGCGACACCGATCCGGCCGACGTGTACGCCATGGTGCGCAACCTGCGCCCCCATGCCGTCCTCGAGGACGACGGCAGCATCGACCTGGGGCAGGACGCCCGGCTCGTTCCCGACAGGGGCCCGCGCGGTGCCGGCCGCTGGGACCTGGAGGTGACCCGGGTGCGGGAGGACCCGGCCCCCGAGGGCCTGGGCGACTCCCACGGGTATGCCCGCGCCTTCCCGGAGGGCCTGCCCTTCGGGACCGAGCGCTCCGCCCTGGACCTGGTGTGGTCGCTGGGCCGGCGCCTGTACGGCGCTGTCGTGACCGATTCCGGGGTGCGCCTGGAGCCGCATCCGTACCACGTGCGAGACCTCACCGTGGTCAGCCCCCACGCCCTGGCGCCGGAGTCCCTGGCCCAGCTGCTGGCACCGCTGGAGCCCGAGGCCGAGCTGGACCAGGTGCCCGAGGAGGCCGACGCCGCAGGGTACAGCATCACGATCCCCGCCGATGGCGAGGACGTGATCAGCCTGCGGGTGGGTCGCAGCGCGCGCCCGGTGGCCCTGCAGCAGCTGAGCTGGCTTGACGAGGCGGTGGACTACCAGCTGGTGCACCTTCCGGCCGATGAGACCGAGGACTCCCTGGAGTCCCCGGACGCCGAGACCACCGAGCGCTGGGCGGGGGTGTACCGCCGGATCGGGCTGATCGCCGGGCTGCTGGTGGAGACCGTCGGCGGCTACGTCGTGGACCTCGAGGGCTTCCTGGTCGACCCCGACGATCTGGCCTGACCCGCCTGATCCGCGCGACCGGCTCGCCGACGCGTTCAGTCGCGACCGGCTCGCCGTCGCGCTCGGCATGGTGGTGGCGCCGGCCGACCGGTCCGATCAGCCCGCGCTCGCGGGCGTGCCGTCGGCCTTGGCGGCCCGGCCCGCCGCCCCCAGCGGGATCGGGAAGAACGCCAGCAGGCCCAGGGCCATCACCAGCACGATCCCCAGGATCCCGGTGCGGGTGTCCCCGGTGATCCACACCGTCAGCGCGAAGGCGCCGGTGCCCAGGAAGCCCAGCGCCCGGCCGGTGGTGGCGTACAGGCCGAAGTTCTCGGTCTCCCGGCCGGGCCGGGAGAGCCGCGTGAGAAGGTTCCGGGACGCGGACTGCACCGGCCCCACGAACAGGCAGATCGCCAGGCCGGCCACCCAGAACACGGCGGTGGAGCCGAACGCCAGCACCACCAGGCCCAGCACGATGATGCCGATGCAGCCGCCGATGATCACCGGTCGCGGGCCCACCCGGTCGTCGATCCGGCCGCCCATGAACACGCCGATGCCGGCCACCAGGTTCGCGACGATGCCGAAGATGATCACTTCGACGGTGGAGAAGCCGTACGCGTTGGCCGCCAGCACGCCGGCGATCGAGAACACCGCCCCCAGGCCGTCGCGGTAGATCGCGGAGGCCACCAGGTACAGCAGCATCGCGGGCTCCTCGCGGAAGGCCCGCTTCACGTGCCGCGCGATGCTCACGTACCCCTGCACCGGGGTCCATCGCGCGCCGGGGGTGCGGGCGTGGTGACGGGGTGCCCAGATCATCAGCGGCAGGGTGCCCACCAGGATCCAGATCGCCACGAAGACAGGGATGGCGCGCAGGTTCCAGCCGTCGTCCCCGGTGATGCCCAGCAGCCCGGTCCCCGGCATCACGAACAGCACCAGCACCAGAGCCAGGCACACGATGGAGCCCCAGTAGCCCACCGCCCATGCGGTCCCGGAGACCCGGCCGCGGTTGGCGGGGGTGGAGATCTCCGGCAGCACCGAGTTCACGAACACCCCGGCCAGCTCGCTGAACACGACCGCCAGGGCGATCAGCACCGCCCCCAGGATGAGGAAGTCCGAGTCCAGCGCCACCATCGGCATCAACGCGATCACCACGACGGTGGCGAGGGTGGTGATGCGCAGCAGGGCGTTGCGGGCACCCCCGGAATCCGCGAGGTTTCCCAGCAGCGGGGCCAGCAGGGCCACCGCCACCGCACCGATCGACTGCCAGGTGGTCAACATCTGGGAGCCGTGGTCCTGTGCCGCCTTGATCGCCTCTTCGCCCACCGCGCCCTCGGCGGCGACCGCGCTGGCCACGTAGGTGGCGAACACGAAGGTGAGGATCACCGAGCTGAAAGCGCTCATGCCGCCGTCCCAGGCGGCGAAGGAGACCACCTGCGTGCGCAGGGTGCGGCGGTCGACGGCGGTGCCCGGGGCCGCGCGACGGGGGTCGGCCTCGACAAAGGCGCGTGTGCCGGGAGCGGCAGCATCGTGCAGGGCGTCGGGGGAGGAGTGCGGGGAGGAGCGGTCGGAGGAGGAGAAGGACGGGGAGAACCGGTCACCGGGGTCCCGGTCCGCAGTGGGGGCCATGGGACCACTCTACGAAGATCAGAGCGCTCCGCCATGCAACTGCGCACGTCCCGGCACAGCCTGGATGTGACCTAGTGCCGCGACCTCAGGATTCCGACAGGTCCTCCCGTAGGATGTACTCGGCCCATCCCCCTTCCCGCACCCAGGACGGAGACCGCGTGTACACGATGCTCCTCGCCCACCTGGTGGCGGCGATCGCGGGTCCGCTGCTGGTGCGCGCGATGGGCCGCAACGCGTTCTTCCTGCTGGCGCTGGTGCCCGGCGCCTCCGCGGTGTGGCTGGCCACCATCGACCCGCTCTCCCTGGCCGATGCGCCCCGTGATGTCGTGACGCCATGGATCCCCGCCTTCGGGATCGAACTGGCCTTCCGCCTGGACCCGCTGAGCTGGGTGATGGCCATGATCGCCACTGCCATCGGCGCGCTGGTGATGCTGTACTGCGCCCGCTACTTCAAGGACACCGAACCCGGGCTGGGACGCTTCGCCGGTGTGCTCACCGCCTTCGCGGGGGCCATGATCGGCCTGGTCCTGGCGGACGACGTGATGATGCTCTACGTCTTCTGGGAGCTCACCACGGTCTTCTCCTACCTGCTGATCGGCCACTACCAGGACAAGCAGTCCTCGCGGCGCGCGGCAATGAACGCGCTGATCTCCACCACCGCCGGCGGTCTGGCGATGCTGGTGGGCCTGCTGATGTTCGCGCAGGCCGCCGGCTCCATGCGGATCTCGGCGATCATGGCGGCCCCCATCTGGGAGGGTGCCGGGCCGTTCCTGATCACCGCGATGCTGCTGGTCCTGGCCGGCGCCCTGTCGAAGTCCGCACTGGTGCCCACGCACTTCTGGCTGCCCGGTGCGATGGCTGCTCCCACCCCGGTCTCCGCCTACCTGCACGCGGCCGCGATGGTGAAGGCCGGCATCTACCTGATCCTGCGCCTGGCACCGGCGATCGCCCCGCTGGAGGCGATCAGCATCGTGATCGCGGTGCTCGGTGCCGCGACCATGCTGCTGGGCGGCTGGCGTGCGCTGCGGCAGACGGACATCAAGCTGCTGCTGGCCTACGGCACCGTCTCCCAGCTCGGCTTCCTCGCCGCCGTCTCCGGCCTGGCCACCGACGATGCGGTCCTCGCGGGGGTGGCGATGCTGATCGCCCACTCCGTGTTCAAGGCACCGCTGTTCATGGTGGTCGGCATCATCGACAAGAAGTTCGGCACCCGCGATCTGCGGATGCTCTCCGGCGTGGGGCGCGCCGCCCCCGTGGTCGCGATCATCGGCACCATCTCGGCGGCCTCGATGGCCGCTGTGCCCCCGCTGTACGGCTTCGTGGCCAAGGAGGCCATCTACGCGGCCCTGTGGGAGGCCGGCACCTGGCAGCGCGCCCTGCTGATCGCCCTGGTGGCGGGCTCCATCCTCACCGTCGCCTACTCCTGGCGCTTCGTGCGCGGGGCCTTCGGCCGCGCCCCCGGTGCGCCTTCGGTCGCCACCCCCGAGATCTCCCCGCTGTACTGGCTGGCCCCGGCACTCATCACCCTGGGCAGCGTGGGCCTGCCCTTCGTGGCCGGTGACGTGGAGAAGGTGGCCGGGAGCATCAGCGCGGGCCTGCCCGGTGAGGGGGAGGGGATCCACCTGGTGGTGATCCCGCACCTGGGCGTTCCGCTGCTGCTGTCCGCCCTGACCCTGGGACTGGGCGCGCTGCTGTGCGTCCTGGCCCGGCCGATGGAGAGGCTGCAGAAGGCCGTCTCGCCCATGACCTGGGGCCGCGACGGCGTGGAGGACTGGGTGGATGCCGAGCGCGGCTTCCGGCGCCTGATGCGCGGGGTCGACAAGCTCGCCATCGCCGTCACCCCCCTGTTCCAGCGCGGCTCCCTGCCGTACACCCTGGGCACCATGCTGCTGGTGCTGATCCTGCTGGCCTCGCCGATCACCATCGCCCGCTCCCCGGTGCCGGACAACCTGGTGCTCTTCCACCACCCCGCCGAGCTGCTGATCCTGCCCGTGGCGGTGGCAGCAGCGATCGGCGCCGCCCGCTCCCGCAGGCGACTGCGGGCCGTGTTCCTGATCTCCGTGACCGGTTACGCGGTGGCGCTGCTGTTCCTGGTCGCCGGCGCGGTGGATGTGGCCACCACCCAGGTACTGGTGGAGACCGCCCTGACCGTGGTGCTGGTGCTGGTGCTGCGCCGCCTGCCGATCCACTTCTCCCGCAGGCCGCTGCGGATCGGGGCCCTGGGTCGGTGGGGGATCGCCATCGGCACGGCGGTGGTGCTGTGCGGCGGTGCGCTCTACGCCGCCGATGCCCGCTACCAGGCGCCCCTGGGACCGCAGCTGATCGAGCCCGCCTACGAGGTCGGCGGCGGCCACAACGTGGTCAACGTGGCCCTGGTGGACGCCCGCGTGTGGGACACCATGGGTGAGATCGGCGTGCTGCTGGTGGTCGCCACCGGCGTGGCCTCCCTGATCTTCGTCACCCGCCGCGAGCAGGGCATCTCTCGGGTGCGGGACCTGGATGCCGACACCTCCATCTGGAGGCGCCGGGCCGATGCCCCGCTGCCGCAGAACGCCCTGAACTTCGACGCCCGCCCCGATGAGGTCACCGGGTCCAACCGCTGGCGCACCTGGCTGTCGGCCGGACTGACCCTGGCCCCGGAGCGCCGCATGGTGATCCTCGAGGTGGTGACCCGCCTCGGGTTCCCGCTGATCATGCTGTTCTCGGTGTACCTGCTGATGGCAGGGCACAACTACCCCGGCGGCGGCTTCGCAGGCGGTCTGGTGGCCGGCCTGGGCCTGGCCCTGCGGTACCTCGCCGGCGGTCGCTACGAGCTGTCCGAGGCCGCCCCCGTGCAGGCCGGCTTCGTGCTGGGCCTGGGCATGGCGATCGCGGTGGCCGCCTCGGTGCTGCCGCTGCTGTTCGGCGGCACGATCTTCGCCACCGCCACCCCCGTGGTCCATGTCCCCGTGCTCGGCGAGCTGGAATTCCCCAGCGCCCTGATCTTCGACATCGGCGTGTACCTGGTGGTGGTGGGCGTGCTGCTGGACTTCCTGCGCTCCCTGGGCGCCCAGATCGACCAGCAGCAGGAGGTGGAGAACGATGTCCGTTAGTCTCGCGCTTCTGCTCACGGCGGGCGTGCTCATCGCGTGCGGCGTGTACCTGGTGCTCGAGCGCACCCTGACCCGCATCATCCTCGGCTTCCTGCTGCTCTCCAACGGCGTGAACCTGCTGTTCGTGGTGGCTGCCGGCCCGCCCGGAAAGCCCCCGTTCGAGGGCACCGCCGACCCGTCCGAGATGAGCGACCCGCTGCCGTTCGCGATGGTGCTCACCGCCATCGTGATCTCCATGGGCGTGACCGCATTCGGCATGGCCCTGGCCTACCGCGCCTGGCAGCTGTTCGGCCACGACGAGGTCCCCGACGACGTCGAGGACCGCCGCGTGCTGCGCCGCAGCCGCCGCCGCGCCGGGGAGGAGAAGCTCCCCTGGGCGCAGGCCCTCACCGAGGAGTCCCGGCGCGGCGCACTCATGCACTCCCAGGGCTTCGCACCCGCGGAGGACGAGACGCTGGGCTCGGACCTCACCAGCGCCGAGGACGTCCCCCAGGACCACACCGAGGCCGACGAGGGCGAGGCCCGGCCCGCTCCCAAGCCCGAGAGGGCCGCCGCCCGGGCGGAGCGCGGCCGTGCCCGCACCGCCACTGCGGACGCCCACGAGGTGCCGCACGGCCACGCGGGCCTCGAGGCGCCGCGGGCGCATCCGGCCGACGAGGACCACACCGCGCCGCCGACCGGGGGAGAGACCACCATTCCGGGCACCGGCCCGGTCACCGACTCCGATGACCATCTGGGCGGGCACACCCAGTACGACACCCAGCACCACGACGGACGCGACGACGGGAGGGAGAAGCCGTGAGCATGGAACTGCTGCTGGCCCTCCCTGTGCTGCTGCCCCTGGGCGGCGCCGCGGTGACCCTGCTGCTGCGACATCACCTGCGGATCCAGCTGGC
The DNA here is from genome assembly GCF_025144775.1 of Brachybacterium sp. p3-SID957. Lineage (NCBI taxonomy): Bacteria > Bacillati > Actinomycetota > Actinomycetes > Micrococcales > Dermabacteraceae > Brachybacterium > Brachybacterium sp. p3-SID957. The sequence continues at coordinate 19,733 of NZ_JALXKT010000017.1, forward strand.
GGTGACCATCCTGACGCTGCTGGTGAACTTCACCGTTGCGCTGGTGCTGGCCTACTACGTCAACGCCGAGACCGTGCTGGTGCTGCAGATCGGCAACTGGACGCCCCAGCTGGGCATCGTGCTGGTGGCGGACCGCCTCACGGCGCTGATGCTGGTGGTCTCCACCTTCGTCACCTTCGCCGTGCTGATCTACTCCAGCGCCCAGTCCGTCAACGAGAACACCGCCCGCACCCCGGTGGCGATCTATCACCCCACCTACCTGGCGCTGGTGGCCGGCGTGTCGATGGCCTTCGTGGCCGGTGACCTGTTCAACCTGTACGTCGGCTTCGAAGTGCTGCTCTCGGCCAGCTACGTGCTGCTGACCCTGGGAGGTTCCGCCTCCCGCATCCGCGCGGCCACCACGTACGTGATCGTCTCGCTGCTCAGCTCGGTGATCTTCCTGTCCGGCATCGCGTTCATCTACGCGGCGGTGGGTACCGTGAACATGGCCGAGCTGGCAGTGCGGCTGGACGGGCTGGAGCCCGGCACCCGGATGGCGCTGGAGCTGGTGCTGCTGGTGGCCTTCGCCATCAAGGCCGCGATCTTCCCGCTGAGCGCATGGCTGCCGGACTCCTACCCCACCGCGCCCGCCCCGGTGACCGCGGTGTTCGCGGGCCTGCTGACCAAGGTGGGCATCTACGCGATCTTGCGCCTGGAGACCCTGCTGTTCCCCGCCTCGCAGATCTCGAACCTGCTGCTGGCGGCCGCCGGGCTGAGCCTCATGATCGGCATCCTGGGTGCCGTCGCACAGACGGACCTGAAGCGCGTGCTGTCCTTCACGCTGGTCTCCCACATGGGCTACATGCTGTTCGGCATCGGCCTGGCCACGGAGCTGGGCATGGCCGCCACCATCTACTACGTCGCCCACCACATCACTGTGCAGTCCACGATGTTCCTCGCAGCCGGGCTGATCGAGCACCGCGGCGGCACCACCAACCTGATCCGCCTGGGCGGCCTGGCCAAGCTCGCCCCCGTGACCGCGATCCTGTTCTTCATCCCCGCGATGAACCTGGCCAGCATCCCGCCGTTCTCCGGGTTCATCGGCAAGGTGGGGCTGATCCAGGCCGGCATCGAGTACGACAGCACCGCCGGGTGGATCCTCGTCGGCGTCAGCGTGCTGACCAGCCTGCTCACCCTGTACGCCATCGCCAAGATCTGGAACCGTGCCTTCTGGCAGGAGCCCGACCAGGACGTGCTGGAGAACGACAAGCCCATGCCGAAGGTGATGCTCGGCGCGACCGGTGCGATGGTGGCCTTCTCGATCGCCCTGACCGTGTTCGCCGGGCCCATCATGCGCTACGCCGACGAGGCCGCCCTGGCCGTGCTTGAGCGCAAGCCCTACGTGAGCGCCGTGCTCGGTGACGAGGCCGCCGAGAAGCTCGTCTACCACATCGGCTCCGAGGGCCAGAAGGTGGTGGAGTGATGAAGCGACGCCTCCTGGACCTGCCCAAGAACTGGATGGGCCTGCTGGTCTCGGTGATCTTCTGGTGCATGCTCTGGGGTGGGGTCGACGCCAAGAACGTGCTGGGTGGCATCCTCGCGGCCACCATCGTGTTCGTGCTGTTCCCGATGCCGCCCACCGGGCACGAGATCACCATTCGCCCCCTGCGCTTCGTGTACTTCGTGGGCGTGTTCCTGTTCGACATGGTGAAGTCGGCGATCGAGGTTGCCTGGTACTCCATCCGGCCCGCCCCGCAGCCGCTGAACTCCGTGATCGCAGTGAAGCTGCGTTCCCGCTCCGACCTGTTCCTCACGGGCACCGGCATGCTGTCCACCCTGATCCCCGGTTCGGTGGTGGTGGAGGCGCAGCGCGCCACCGGCACCCTGTTCCTGCACGTGATCGCCGCGGAGGACGAGGAGCAGGCCGAGCAGGCCCGTCAGCGAGTGCTCGAGCAGGAGGAGCGCCTGCTGTGGGCCATGGCCCGCCGCGAGATCCTCGAGGAGGCGGGGCTGCGATGACGCCGTTCGAGATCGTGCTGCTGGTGTGCGGTGCCGTGCTCGCCGTGACCACCGTGTCCGTGGTGTACCGCATGATCGTGGGCCCCACCATCCTGGACCGCGCCGTCTCCACCGACGTGCTGGTGGTGATGGTGGTGATGGCGATGGCGCTGCACACCGCGCACACCCGGGCCGAATGGGCCGGACCGGCCATGCTCTCCCTGACCGGGCTGGCCTTCATCAGCACCGTCACCTTCGCCCGCTTCGTGGCCCGTGAGGCGGCCCCGAACGGTCGCGAGAGGTCCCAGGACAGCGAGGAGCCCGAGACCACCACCGGCCCCTTGGAGGCCGTGCACCTGCACCGTGCCGATGGCGGGCCGGACAACACCCTGCGGCGGGACGAGAGCACCGGGCGGTCGGACAAGAGCATCGGGCGGCCGGACGAGAGCACGGGGAGCACGGAGAGCACGGAGAGCACAGCCACCACGGGTGAGGAGGCAGCACGATGACCGTCCTCGAGATCCTCGCCAGCGTGCTCATCATCGCCGGCACGGTGCTGGCCGTGATCGCCGCGATCGGCCTGAACAGGTTCAGCGATGTGCTCACCCGCATCCACTCCGCCTCCAAGCCCCAGTCCCTCGGGCTGATGCTGGTGCTGGCCGGGGCGGCGCTGGCCGCCGGTTCCTGGTCGCTGGCCGCGATGATGCTGGTGGTGATGCTGGCCCAGATGACCACGGTGCCCGTGGCCAGCGCGATGGTGGGCCGCGCAGCCTTCCGGCGTGGCTTCGTGCGCGGCGGGCAGTACGCGGTCGACGACCTCACCCCGCGCATGGCGGACCCCGACGACCAGGACGACGACGAGGACGGCTTCATCGACGAGGGCTTCGACGACCACGAGGGCCTCACCGGCGGGGAGGACCGCTTCCCGGAGAACGTCGTGGACACCGGCTCGCCCGACACCGATCTCAGCCTGCCCAACTGGGAGGAGCCGGAGGCCGGTGCGGGCGCCCACGACGACGACGGTCTGGACGTGGACCTGGCGGATGAGACCGAGCGGGAGGCCGAGGAGGTCGCCGAGCGCGACCGCCGGTGAGCCGGGCCCTGCTCGGGCGCATGCGCAGCGCGGCCCCGCCCCGCCGACGTGGGACGGGGCCGGCGCAGCCGGGGAGCGGGTCAGAACAGGCCGAATGCCTCCCCGTCGTCGGTGACGCCCATGCGCAGTGCGGCGGGCTCCTTGGGCAGCCCGGGCATGGTCATGATCGACCCGGTCAGGGCCACCACGAACCCGGCGCCGATCCGCGGCACCAGGTCCCGCACGTGCAGCACGTGCCCGGTGGGCGCACCGAGCGCCCTGGGATCATCAGAGAAGGAGTACTGGGTCTTCGCCACGCACACCGGCAGCTTGTCCCAGCCGTTCTTCTTCAACGTGCGCAGAGCCGCCGGGGCCTTGTCGGAGAACACCACGTCCTCGGCGCCGTAGATCTCCCGTGCAAGGGTGCGCAGGGCCTCCTCGACACCGACCTCCGGGTCGTAGAGGTGGTGGAAGTCGGTGCTCTCCTCGATCGCGGCGAGCACCTCGTCGGCCACGGCGAGGCCGCCCTCGCCGCCCTTGGCCCACACCTCGGACAGTGCCGCCCGGAAGCCCTGCTCCTTGGCCCAGCCCAGCACCGCATCGAGCTCGGCCTCGGTGTCGGTGGGGAAGCGGTTCAGGGCGATCACGGGCTCGATCCCGAACTTGCGCAGGTTCTGGACGTGGCGGGCCAGGTTCTCGGTGCCCTTGAGCGTGGAGTCGATGTCCTCGGTGGCGAGGTCCGCCTTGGCCACACCGCCGTGCATCTTCAGGGCGCGCACGGTGGCCACCACCACGGCCGCATCCGGCCGCAGGTCGCCGAAGCGGGCCTTGATGTCCAGGAACTTCTCGGCACCCAGGTCGGAGCCGAAGCCGGCCTCGGTGACGGTGATCTCGGCCAGGGACAGGGCCAGGCGGGTCGCGGTCAGGGAGTTGCAGCCGTGAGCGATGTTGGCGAAGGGGCCGCCGTGCACCAGGGCCGGGGTGCCGCCCAGGGTCTGCACCAGGTTCGGCATCAGCGCGTCCTTGAGCAGCAGGGTGATCGCGCCCTCCACCTTCAGGTCGCGCACGGTCACGGGTGAGCGGTCGTAGGTGAAGCCCACGACGATGTCGCCGATGCGGCGGGAGAGGTCCTCCAGGTCCGTGGCCAGGCACAGGATCGCCATGATCTCGGAGGCCACCACGATGTCGAAGCCGTCCTCGCGCGGCACGCCCTGCGCGGGGCCGCCCAGGCCGATCACCGTCTGGCGCAGGGCGCGGTCGTTGACGTCCACCACGCGCTTCCACTGGATGCGGCGCGGATCGATGTTCAGCTCATTGCCCTGATGGATGTGGTTGTCCACCAGCGCCGCCAGGGTGTTGTTGGCGATCTGGATGGCATGGAAGTCGCCCGTGAAGTGGAGGTTGATGTCCTCCATCGGCACCACCTGGGCGTGACCGCCGCCGGTGGCGCCTCCCTTGATCCCCATGATCGGGCCCAGGGCCGGCTCCCGCAGCGCCACCATGGTGCGCTTGCCCTTCAGCGTGAAGGCGTCCGCCAGGCCCACCGTCGTGGTGGACTTGCCCTCACCGGCGGGAGTGGGGGACATGGCCGAGACCAGCACCAGCTTCGAGTTGCCCTGGCCCTGGTCGATCTTGCGGATGTCGACCTTCGCCTTGTACGAGCCGTAGGGGATCAGCGCCTCGGCGGGGATGCCCGCCCTCTCGGCAATGTCCTGGATGGGTTCGAGGGTCGCGGCCTGGGCGATGGCAAGATCCGGGCTCTCGGCTGACATCGGTGTCGTCCTCCACAGTGAGTCAGGTGGGGCCCCGGTGAGCGCCGGGGTGCAGATCACACTGTACGGCCCGAGCCCCGGTCACGGGGCCGTACCGGCGGCTTCGGCAAAGAGAAGACCCCCGCCGGGGCGGGGGTCTTGAGAGTGGCTCCGACCGGCGTCGATCCGGTGACCTTTCGATTTTCAGTCGAACGCTCTACCAACTGAGCTACAGAGCCGTGACCACCGTTAAGCGGCCGAGGACCAGGGTAACAGTGCCAGGTGGGTGCGCCCAACCAGGTGGGGCCGGTGAGAGGCACGCCACGAGGGCACCGGGCGGGCCAGGCACGGGGGAGCGGGGCCCGGCCGATGCGCAGGGACGGACCGTGGACGACCTGTCCCGGTGACGGCTGGGCCGGGGGCAGGAGGTTCACGGGAACGGCGAAGGGCCCCCCGGGGGAAGCCCGGGGCGGCGCGGGGGGGGGGCCCCGATCGGGGCCGCAGCCCGATGTCAATCGACGCTGGTGCTCTAGGCGGTCTCGCCGGGCAGCTTGTACGCGATCACGTCCACGTTCTGGATGCTCGGTTCGGTGCTGAACAGATCTGCGCCCTGGGCAGCAAGCGCCTGACCGACGCCACCCGAGAGGTGGGTCTGGCGGGCCTCGTCGTCGGGGAACACGTCGAAGATCCCGAAGGTCGATTCGTCGAACTGCAGAGCGAACCAGGCCCGCGTACCCTCCTCCTGCTCGACGATGGGGCGGGCGCTGCGGAGGAAGTCCGCAACGTCCTGCTCCTTACCGGGCTTGGCGTGCACGACGACCGACAATGCAGAGTTGATCATGGTTTCCTCACTTGGCCTGGCTGAACAGCTCGACCATCGCGGCGCAGAAGGCCGGGAGATCTTCGGGCGAGCGGCTGGTGATCAGGTTCCCGTCGCGTGCCACCTCTTCGTCGACGACGTTCGCTCCGGCATTGCGCAGGTCGGTGCGGATGCTCGGGTACGAGGTCAGCGTCCGACCCTCCACGACACCGGCCTCGACCAGCGTCCACGGTCCGTGGCAGATCGCGGCAACCGGCTTGCCGGCGACCATGACATCGCGCACGAATCCGACTGCGTCGGTGTCCGTCCGCAGCTGGTCGGGGTTGACCGTGCCACCGGGAAGCAGCAGGGCGTCGTAGTCGTCGGCCGAGGCGGACTTCACCAGGGCATCGACCGGAAATGTTCCGGCCTCGTCCAGGTCGTTCTCGCGGGCCTTGATCTCGCCCTCGTGCAGCGACAGCAGCTCGGTCGTGGCCCCGGCGTCCTGAAGAGCCTGCCTGGGCTGTTCGAGCTCCACGCGCTCGACGCCGTCCGCGGCCAGGATCGCGATCCTCTTGCCATGCAATTCTTCTGCCATGTTCTGCTCCGTTCTGCGAGAGTTGACGGCCTGCCTTGCGGGCGAGCCGCACGCTGTCCGTACCGGGCAGCGTGGTTCGGGTGCAGTACGACTCGGGTGCAGTCGTTGCGCTCATCGAGGTCCCGGCAGGTGTTGGCTGCCGATTCTCGGGCCGGGTCCTGAAAGACGGTGCAGAAGCTTCGACCCTGCGGTCGACGATGACGTATCGCCATCGACGGTTGATCTTCTCCACCGGGGCCCGGCCGGATATGAGCGCCTGGCCCGTCAGCCAGCGTAGACCTCGTTCGTCAGGAGACGGGGCCGCACGCGGCCAACTCGTCCGTAACGCCAGGACGCCGGGGCTTCGGGGGTACGAAAAAGGCGCGGAGCGCCTGAGGGCCGCGCTGCGAAGGAGCGCGGCGCGGGTTACCGATCAGATGACGCAGCCTGCTCGTCCGGTGCGCTCTCTGCGCGAGGTCATCGCCCTCGTCGCACCCTTCCGACTCTCACATCAGGGAGGCGGCCTCCCGCAGTGCGGCCTCGAGGTACGGTGCCGACGCACCGGCTCCGGACGAGGCGACCTGCGCAGGAGTGCCTGAGGCGACCACCGTGCCGCCATCGTCTCCCGCGCCAGGCCCGAGGTCGATGACGTGGTCGGCTACGGCAACGATGCGCATGTCGAGCTCGACCGCGACGACGGTGTTGCCGGCGTCCACGAGGGTCTGGAGATGCGTCACGAGCCGATCAGAATCGGCGCTGTGCAGCCCGGAGGTCGGCTCGTCCAGGACGTAGAGCGTGTCCCCGCGCTGGGATCGTTGGAGCTCGGAGGCGAGCTTCACCCGCTGCGCCTCACCTCCGGACAGCTCGGTGGCCGGCTGTCCGAGACGGAGATATCCGAGGCCCACGTCGACCAGTGCCGCGAGCGACCGCATGATGTCGAACTCGCCGTGGAAGAAGTCGTGAGCCTCCTCGACACTCATGGCGAGGATCTCCGCGATGTTGCGGCCGCGCCAGGCGATCTCCAACGTGCTGGACTGGTAGCGGGTGCCGTGGCAGTCAGGGCACTCGGTGTAGACCGAGGGGAGGAAGAGCAGCTCCACCATGACGGATCCCTCGCCCTTGCAGGTAGGGCATCGACCGCCGGTGACGTTGAAGGAGAATCTGCCCGCCTTGTACCCGCGAGCGCGAGCCTCGGGCGTCTCCGCGAACCTGCGCCTCACATGGTCGAACAGGCCCGTATAGGTAGCGACGTTCGAGCGCGGGGTGCGACCGATGGGCTTCTGATCGATGCTCACCACGCGGCGCACCCTCGAGAGGTCTCCCCGGATCTCTCCCTCGAGCTCCTCGGGCTCGTCCGACAGCAGGAGCTCGTCCCCCTCAGGGGCGGCGGCGTCCTCCGCCTGGTCGGCTCGTCCCTGCCGTTCGCCAAGCAGCGCGGGCAGTGCCTGACTGACCAGGCTGGACTTGCCTGATCCCGACACTCCGGTGACGGCGGTGAACACCCCCAGCGGGAAGGAGATCGACACGCCGCGCAGGTTGTTGCGGGTGACGCGCTCGAGCCTCAGCCATCCCTGCGGTTCGCGAGGCGTCCGGCGGGGCAGGCCGCTGCCCCCGAAGACATAGCCGCGGGTGACGGACTCCTCCACCTCGGCGAGCCCTTCGTAGGGCCCGCTGTAGACGACGCGGCCGCCGCGCTCACCCGCGCCGGGCCCGATGTCGACCAGCCAGTCGGCGTGCCGCATCACATCCACCGAATGCTCCACCACGAACAGGCTGTTGCCCCGGCGCTTGAGCCCGTCGAGGATGCCGAGCAGGGCGCTGACGTCCTGCGGATGGAGCCCCGCGGAGGGCTCATCGAGCACATAGACCACGCCGAACAGTTCGGAGGTCAGCTGGGTGGCGAGCCGCAGCCGCTGCAGCTCGCCGCCGGAGAGGGTGGGTGTGGTGCGGCCCAGGGAGAGGTACCCCAGACCCAGATCGATGATCGGCCGCAGTCTGTTGACGAGCTCCGTGCCCAGCCGCACCGTCGCGGCCAGCTTCTCCACCGAGTCGTTCGGTGTCCTGCGGACGTCGGCGGCGGCCGCATGGGCTGATCCGCCGGTGTCGACTCGCCGCGGGGCGGAGTCGCGTCGGGCTCTTTCATCACGTGCCTGACCCGCCGACTCGGTCCCGCCGAGAGCTCCGGCAGCTCGCTCGACCGCCTGGTCGACCAGCGTGGAGAGCTCCGCGAGCGGCAGCGCGGAGAGATCTGCGATGTCGAGACCCTCGAACGTCACGGACAAGGCCTCCGGCTTCAGCCGCTTCCCATGGCAGGCGGGGCAGGGAGCGACCGAGAGGAACTCGGCCACGCGTCGCTTCATCGACTCGCTCTTGGTGTTCGCGAAGGTGTCGAGCACGTACCGGCGTGCGCCGACGAAGGTGCCCGAGTAGCTCGGCTCGACGCCCGCCGCGGTCGCGGCCCGCGCCTCGGCCAGAGTCAGCCGTGAATGGACCGGGACGTACGGCGTCTCCTCGGTGTAGAGGATCCAGTCCCGATCCTCCTTCGGCAGATCCTGCCAGGGCACATCGACGTCGTATCCGAGAGCGACGAGCACATCGCGCAGCTGATGACCGTGCCAGGCCGTCGGCCAGGAGGCGATGGCCCGCTCGCGGATCGTCAGCGAAGGATCGGGCACCATCGTGTCCTCGGTGACCTCGTACACCCGGCCGATGCCGTGGCACTCCGGACACGCGCCCTGCACTGTGTTGGCCGAGAAGTCCTCGGCGTAGAGCATCGGCTGATCCTCGGGGTAATGGCCGGTTCGGGAGTAGAGCATGCGCACCAGCGAGGAGAGCGTGGTGATGCTGCCCACCGAAGAGCGCGCGCTGCGGCCGCCACGCTGCTGCTGAAGAGCGACGGCCGGCGGCATGCCCGTGATGGAATCGACGTCCGGGACGCCGGCCTGGTCGATCAGGCGACGAGCGTAGGGAGCGACGGACTCGAGATAACGGCGCTGGGACTCCGCGAACAGGGTTCCGAAGGCCAGGGAGGACTTGCCCGAGCCGGAGACCCCGGTGAACACCACCAGCGCGTCGCGGGGCACCGTGAGGTCGATGTCCTGGAGGTTGTGCTGGCGAGCGCCGAGAACACGCACGTCCGGCTGGATGGGCGAGGAATCCGCCGACGAGGGCGTGGGGGCTTTGGCCATGCCAGGGAGACTAACAACGCGGTCCGCCGATCGCGTCGGAGCGCCCACCTGTCCTGGATCGTTCCTCCCCGACAAGGACCAGGCCATGGAGAAGATCCGTGACCTCGCCCTGCTCTCAGACATCCTGCCCACCGCGTTCCACGGCCTCATGGAGGCCGGGGTCAAGCCCGGCTCGACCGTCTACATCGCCGGCGCCGGCCCCGTCGGTCGCTGCGGCGCTGCGGCAGCCCGGCTCCTGGGCGCTTCCTGCATCATCGTCGGTGACTACCATCAGGAACGTCTGGACCTGGTGAAGAACAACGGCTGCGAGACCACCGACCTCAACCAGGACGTGCCGCTGACCGACCAGATCGAGGCCATCCTCGGCGAACCCATGACTTCGGCAAGGCGTGGATCAAATCCCCTCGGATCACCGGCGGCCTCCCGACATCCGCCAGGGCGGCCGGGTCCTCGGGCCGGGCCCCCTTGTGAATCGGGTTGCCAGAGCGTAGACAGATGGGGACCAGCGTGCCCTCTGCTCTCATGGGCAACGCGAATCCTCAGCGAAGGAGTGCCCCATGTTCCGCACCGACGTCGCCCCTGGTGTGCACCTGTTGCAGCACGGCAATGTGAACTGCTACCTCATCGAGGAGGGCGACGCTCTCACGGTGGTCGACGCCGGGTTGCCCGGAGCGTGGGCAGAGCTGGGGCGCGCCGTTCGCCACCTTGGGCGTGCACCTGAGGACATCCGAGCACTAGGCCGTGTTGCTAAATGCTGGTTCGGGGCCTTCGGGTGATCCTTGAGGCGTGTCGCGAGATGTCATCACGGACGAGGTCTGGGAGCTGATCCGGGACGTGTTCCCGCCGGTGAGGACACGGGGCCGTCCTCCGGTGGATCGGCGCACGGTGGTCGAGGCGACCGCGTGGCGGTTCCGCACGGGATCGGCGTGGCGAGACCTGCCCGACCGGTTCGGGAGCTGGAACACGATCTACAAGAACTTCCGGCGATGGGCGACCGACGGCGTCTGGGAGGACCTGCTCACCCATGTGCAGAAGCGGGCGTCGCTTCAGGGTGAGATCGACTGGGTCGTGTCGGTGGATTCCTCGATCGCGCGTGTCCATCAGCATGGCGCGACCCTGCCCCGGGTCACAGGGGGATCCATCGAACTACAAGAAGTCGGGGCCGGAGCCTCCTGACCACGCGATCGGCCGGTCACGGGGTGGTTTGACGACGAAGATCCATCTCGTCTGCGACGGGCAGGCCCGGGCGCTGGCGTTCGTCCTCACCGGCGGGCAGGTCGCAGACACGAGCATGTTCACCGACGTACTCGACGAGATCCACGTCCCCGGCCGAGGGCCTGTGCGCACGAGGCCGGATCGGGTGCTCGCGGACAAGGGCTATCCGTCGAAGAAGAACCGGGCCTGGCTGCGCGAGCGCGGCGTCAAGGCCACGATCCCCGAACGGGGCGACCAGATCGCTCACCGCCGCAAGCGTCCGGGCCGTCCGATCGACTTCGGCGATGAGCAGCGGGAGCGTTACAAGGGCCGCAACGTCGTCGAGCGGTGCTTCAACTTCGTGAAACAGTGGCGAGGACTCGCTTCCCGCTACGACAAGACCGCCCGGTCATACGCGGCAGGGCTCTGCCTCTCCGCCGCCTTGCAATGGATTTAGCAACACGGCCTAGTGCTGACCCACGCACATTTTGACCACGTCGGTCTTGCCCGGCGTCTGGTGCAGCGACTGAACATTCCCGTCTATGCCCATCCTGAGGAGTGGACGCTGGCCGCTCACCCGTATCGGTATGCGCACGAGAACCCGCGGGCGTTGTACCCGTTGCGGCATCCGCGCGCGATCCCGGTCCTCGCCTCCATGGTGGCCGCTGGCGCGGGCTGGGTGCGGGGCGTCGAGGGACTGTCTTCCCTGGAGCCCGGCGTCACGCTCACTGTGCCGGGAAGTCCCCGGGTTGTGGCGACCTACGGTCACACCTTCGGCCACTGCTCTCTGCACCTTCCTGACCGTGACGCCGTACTGTCCGGCGATGCCCTGGTCACCCTGGATCCGTACACCGGACGAACCGGCCCCAGGATCATCGCCGGCGCCGCGACCGCTGACAGTTCGATGGCGCTGGCTTCCCTGGAGGGAATCGCCGCCACTGGAGCGATGCACGTTCTTCCCGGCCACGGCGATCCATGGCACGAAGGCGTCGACCTGGCCGTCCGCCGTGCTCGCAACAATGGTCCGGCCTGAGATCGAACCATTCCCCTGCCGTGCTCTCGTCTCCGGAGCTTCGGTCAGCGATTGCTCGACGTCGTCAATCCGCCAGTGGTCGCCGGAGCGAGATGGGAAGGTGCGCACCGCCTTCTCACGGACGTAACAAGCGGGCGTCGAGCACCGCCCCGTACCCTAATCCACATGGATGATGACGTCGTGGAGCTCGCCCACCAGATGTTCGACATGGCCCGGCAGGGTGATGCCGTCCCCCTGCTGGCGCTGGTGGACCAGGGCGCCCCGGTGGACCTGCGGGGCGCGGACGGCAACTCCCTGCTGATGCTCGCCGCGTACCACGACCACCCCACCCTGGTGGAGGCCCTGGCCTCCCGCGGGGCCGACGTGGACCTGCTGAACGACCGCGGGCAGTCCCCGCTGGCAGGGGCCGCGTTCAAGGGCTACACCGAGGTGGCCCGGGTGCTGCTGAAGGCCGGGGCGAACCCGGACCTGGGTGATCCCAGCGGCCGCGCCGCCGCCCAGTTCTTTGGCCGCGAGGACATCACGGCACTGCTGGAGGACTCAACGGGTGAGGATCCGGGCCAGGCCTGAGTCAGCGCGGGTGCCGGTACACCATCGGCACATGCTCGATGCCGGCCTCCATGAACACCGGCCCGGTGGTCTCGTACCCCATCGACAGGTACCACTTCTCCAGGTAGGCCTGGGCGTCGATGTGCACCTCGGCGGCAGGGTCGATCTGGTGGGTGAGGTCCAGTGCCGCGCGCATGATCCGGCCGCCGAACCCGTCGCGCCGGTTCTGCTTGCGCACCGCGAGGCGGCCGATGCGCAGCGTGCCGTCGTCCTCGGTGAGCACCCGGATGTGGGCAGCGGGCTCTCCGCTCGCGGTCTCGATCCACAGGATGGTGGTGCCGGGCTCCAGCTCACGGCCGTCGAGATCCGCGTCGGTGGCGTGCTGCTCGAGGGTGAACACGTCCTGCCGCAGCTTGGCCAGCAGGTACACGGTGTCCGCGGGGATCGCGGTGAGGTGGGCGCGATGAAGGGTCGCTCCGCCAGACAGGTCGACGACGGGCAGGTCGAGGGGCTCGCTGCCGACGGGCGCATCGGGAAGGGCATCAGGCATGGCGCCACTGTAATCGTGCCCAGGGCGGCCTCGGAACGAGCGGCCGGGTCTCTCCCCTCTGCGGTGTCCAGCGTCGTGACATGCATCCCCTCGTGAAGACCTCGCTCGCCACCGCTGCACCTCCTGGACCGCGTTCGCGACCGTGCTCAGCGCCGCCCTGAAGGAGCGCGACCCGAGCCAGTGAGCTCGGTCATCGCCGCACGCCATAGCTGGACCATCTCCGGCCCGCCGTGGCCCTCGTGCTCGATGATCCGCAGGGTGCTGCCGGGCCATGCCCGGTGCACCAGGTACGGGGTGCGCACCGGCCCGGAGACGTCGCGCCTGCCGTGTATCAGCACCCCGGGAACACCCGCGAGGCGATGCATGCCGCCCAGCAGCCCGCTCCCGGGCTCCGCACCCCAGCCTACCGCCCAGTCGGCCACGAATCCGTCGTGGGCCCAGTAATGGGTGACCAGACGCGCGAACTCGAGCTGCTGCGCCTCTGAGCGGGGGAGGCCGCCCTGGGTGCCGGGGTGCGGAAGTCCGATCCCGATGTGCGCGTCCTCCCAGTCGATCCAGGCCGCGGCTGCCTCGCGCACGCGCTGCGGGTCGGGATCAGCGAGCATGTCCCGGTACGCATCCACCAGGCGCAAAGACCCCTCGGCGCGGCCATGGCCCAGGGGGCCGCGGCGGAACTGTGTGCGCTGCTCCGCGAGAGTCGCCAGCGCGTCCCATGCCTCCGGGTACAGCGCGCCCACGCCCTCGGTGATCCAGTCGACCTCCCACCGGGAGGTAGTGGTGACAGCGAACAGCACCACGGCCCGCACCCGGTGCGGATGCGCCTGCGCGTAGGCGAGCGCGAGGGTGCTCCCCCAGGAGACGCCCTGCACGATCCACGAATCGATACCGAGGTGCTCGCGCAGCAGCTCGATGTCCCCCACCAGGTTCGCCGTGGTCTGCGCGGCCAGGCCCCCACCCGGTGAGCCCTCCTGGATGCGCCGCTGCAGCATCCCCACCAGCAGCGTGCCGTCCGCCGGGACGTTCCGGCGATAGCCCGATCCCAGCGTGCCGCCGGGCCCGCCGTGCAGGTACAGCGCCGGAGCGCCGTCGCGGGTCCCGGACAGCTCGTAGGGCAGCTGGTGTCCGTCGGCCGTGGTGAGCGAGCCCTGCTCGAGCAGCGGGGCGGGGGCGGGCAGGGCGGGGTCAGGCGGCGGGGCCGGGGAGGTCATGCCGATCAGCGTAGGCCCACGGCGCGGCCGGGTTCTCGCGGATCCACGCGGCGCGTTTGGTCCTCACGGTCTGGCAGCGCGGGCACCAGTAGACGGTGCGTCCGGCCAGCTCCTGGGACCTCACCACCGTCCCGCACAGGCGGCAGGGCAGGGTGTGGCGGTGGTACACGTAGAAGGACTGCTCGCGCGGGACCACGGTGGGGTCCTCGTCGCCGTTCTGGCGAGTGCGCTCCATGATGCGGGGGTCCAGCAGGCGGTGCTCGGGCTGGGTGGTGACGATCCGGCCGGTGCGGGCACCGTAGTGCATCAGCGCCACCAGGTCCTCCCAGATCCCCTCGACCATCGACCTGCTCAGGGCCTTGCCGGGGACGAAGGGGTCCAGCCGCGCCCGGAACAGCAGCTCGGCGCGGTAGATGTTGCCGATGCCCGCCACCACCTCCTGGTTCATCAGCATGGTGCCGATCCCGGAGCGGGAGCCCACCACCCGTGACACGAACTGCTCGGGGTCGGCGTCGGCCCGCAGCGGGTCCGGGCCCAGGCGGTCGACGATCGCCTGCCGGCCGGCACCGTCCAGGAGGGTGCAGGCGGTGGGCCCGGTGAGGTCGGCCAGCCCGCAGGGCCCCTGGATGCGCAGTCGCGTCGTGGGCCGTGGCAGGAGGTACTGCCAGTCCGCGGTGCCCGCGTCGAGGGAGTGCTCCTGCTCCCCCACCCGCACCCGAGGAGCACCGATCGCGTGCATGCGCGCGAAGCCGGGCTCGCCAGCGAAGGTCCACGAACCGTACAACCCCAGGTGCACGTGGACGAACCGCACCACGGGCGCGTCCACGTCGACGTCCGCGCTGGGGGCGAAGGCCAGGAACAGGTGCTTGCCCACCGCCTCGGCTCCCAGCAGCACCATCCGGTCGATCTGGGCGGCCTCGGAGAACCGTCCCTGGGGGCTGGAGGTGCGCACCCGCTGGCCCACCAGGCCGTGGCCGAAGGCCTCCGCGAGCCGGTGGACGGTATGGCCCTCCGGCATCAGTGCTGCTCGGGGGTGCCGTACCCGCCGGTCCTCTCGAAGCCTGCGATCAGGTCGATGCGCCGCTGGTGGCGCTCCTCGTGGCTGAAGGGCTCGGCCAGGAACAGGTCGATCAGGCCCTCGAGCTCCTCCTCGGTGTGCTGGCGGGCGCCCACGGAGATCACGTTGGCGTCGTTGTGCTGACGGGCCAGCTTCGCGGTGTCCTCGTTCCACACCAGCGCGGCCCGCACCCCGGCCACCTTGTTGGCCGCGATCTGCTCGCCGTTGCCGGAGCCGCCGATCACGACGCCGAAGGAGCCGGGCTGGGCCACCACGGCCTCACCCACAGCGGTGCAGAACGGCGGGTAGTCGTCCAGGGCGTCGTACTCGTGGGCGCCGTGGTCGGTGACCTCGTGGCCCTTGGAGCGCAGCGCGGCCACCAGGCGGTTCTTCAGCTCGAAGCCGGCGTGGTCGGTGCCGATGTGCACGATCATGGTTCAGTTCCGTCCTTGCTCCATGGGGCTGTCAGCTGAGGTCGATGCCGCCGGTGCGGCTGCGCTTGAGCTCGTAGAAGCCCTGCACCGACGCCAGTGCGCGCAGGCCGTCCAGCAGGCGGCCGGCCTCCTCCCCCTTGGGGGCCGGGGACACCACGGGGCCGAAATAGGCGGTGCCCTCGCCGAAGGAGATTACCGGGGTGCCCACGTCGTCGCCCACCATGTCGATGGCGTCCTGGTGGGAGGCGCGCAGCGCCCGGTCGGTGTCATCGCCATCGGCCGGATCGTAGGCGTCGATCAGCCCGGCGGGCAGGCCGGCGTCCTCGAGGGCCGCCACGGCGGTGGCCCGTCGATCCTCCTTCTGCCCGCCCACGTGGTAGCGCTCGCCCCAGGCGGTGTACCAGCGGGCGAAGGCCTCGTCCCCCTCCGTGCGGGCGATGTGGATCGCCAGCCGCGCGGCGCCCCAGCTCTGGTCGGTGCTGCGACGGTAGTCGGGATCCAGGTCGCGGCCCTCGTTCAGCACGGCCAGGGACATCACCCGGAAGCGGGGAGCGATCTCCCGCACCTCGGCCGCGTGCAGCAGCCAGCGGCTGGTCATCCAGGCGAAGGGACAGGCGGGATCGACGAACAGCTCGACGGTGGGCTCGACATCGGTGGTGCTCACGCGGGTTTCCTCTCCTCGGGGGCGATGGACCCATTCTGTCACCGCGCCCGTCAGCGTGCTGACGTGACCGGCACTACACCATCAGCCTGCATATTCGTTTGCGACCGGGCTCAGCGCGGGGAAGGATCGACGGGTGCACGATCCCTCTCCCCCGCTCGCGACCGCACCCGTCCCCGATCCCGCCTCTGCCGATCCCGCCGCCCCGCGCCCCGGGGTGCTGCGGTCGATCGTGCGCGCCCATAAGAGGATGCTCGCCTGGGTGCTGCCGTTGGCGGCGATCTCCGAGGGCATCGAGATGCTGGTCCCGATCGGTCTGGGCCTGGTGATCGACCACGGCATCGTGGCCGGCGACCTGCGCGTGACGATCCTGGGTGCCCTCGCCGTAGTGGCGCTGCGCCTGGTGGGCACCGTGTGCTGGATCCTCACCTTCCTGGCCTCCCAGAAGGCCTGCATGCTGGAGCGGCACCGCCTGCGTGTGGCGATGACCGGCGCGGTGCTCGACCCCCGCTCCCGCCGCATCGACCGGCCCGCCGGGGAGGTGCTCTCCATCGCCACCTCCGACGCCGACAAGGCCTCGGACGTGCTGGACATGCTGCCCTGGGTGGTGCCGTCCCTGCTGGTGGTGCTCGGCGCCACCGTCTGGCTCACGGTGCTGGACGTGTGGCTGGGCCTGGCCATGCTGCTGGGCATCGTGGTGATGGTGCTGGTGATCCGGGTGATCACCCCAACCCTGTCCAAGCGCTACGACGACCAGCAGTCCCAGGCCGCCGAGGCCGCCGCCACCGCCACCGACCTGGTGCACGGCCTGCGCGTGCTGCAGGGGCTGGGTGTGCAGTCCCGTGCCCGCGCCCTGTACCGCCGCCGCTCCCGGGTGGCCCTCGAAGCAGCCCTGGTCAACGCCCGCTACTCCGGCATCTCCAGCGGACTCACCACCCTGGTGACCGGCCTGATGCTGGCCGCCGTGGTGGTGATAGCCGCCCAGCGCACCCTGGCCGGTGACCTCTCCATCGGGGTGCTGATCGCCGTGGTGGGCGTGGCCCGCACCGTGATGGGGATGCTGCAGGGCCTTTCCGGTGCTCCCGTGTGGTGGGCCGGCATGTCCACCTCCGCCCGTCGTGTGCGCGACCTGCTGGGCGATCTGGGCCGCACCGTGGACGACGAGGAGCTCACCCTGGAGCGCCTGACCACGCAGCGCGACGACCGCGGCGAGCGCCCCGGCGGTCTCGCCGAGCGCCGCGGCGCCGCTGGCGGACTGCACCTGGACTCCGTGACCACCGGCCCCCTGGACAGCGTGGACCTCACGGTCGATGACGGCACCGTGGTGGCCGTGGCCTGCGCGGATGGGCGCGATGCCGACGCCCTGGTGGAGACGGTCTCCGGCCGCACCGACGGCGGGGCCCGCGTGGGCGAGCGCCCGATCACGCCGCAGGAGCGGATGCAGCTGCGCGCTGATCTGCTGGTGGAGCCGCACGTGGTGGACCTGTTCGACGGCACCCTGCGTGAGCAGCTGGCCACCCGCGCACCCGACACGGCGGCCACCGACGGCTCCGACGACGCCTGGGCCGATGCCGCCCTGCATGCCGCCGGTGCCGGTGACCTGCTGCGAATCCTGCCCGAGGGCTACGACACCCGGATCCTGGACCGTGGCTCGAACCTCTCCGGCGGGCAGCGGCAGCGCATCGCGCTGGCCCGCTCCGTCGCGGCCGACCCGCCCGTGCTGGTGCTGCAGGACCCCACCACCGCGGTCGACGCAGTGACCGAGCAGCACATCGCCGAGGCGCTGGTGGCGGCACGCCGCCGCACCGACCGGGCCACCCTGATCGTCACCCGGGCCCCGGCGCTGCTGCGCCACGCCGACCGGGTGGTGTACCTGCGCTCCGGGCGGATCGTCGCCGAGGGCGACCACGCCGAGCTGATGGACCTCGAGGACTACCGGGAGATGGTGCAGCGATGAGCATGATCGACTGGAACCGCTCCGTCGAGGAGGTCCTGGGCGATGACACCACCGCCCAGCGGCAGCTGGACGAGCACGCCCAATTGCTGCCGATCGCCAGCGGCGGCCAGGCAGCGCGCTTCATGCTGGCGCGGCTCGGTGAGCACCGCTGGTTCACGGCCGTGACGCTGCTGATCACCATCGGCAGCGCGGTCGCGGCGGCCACCCTGCCCCGACTGATCGGTGCGGCGGTGGACGTGGTGGACTCCGAGGGCACCTCCCGCGCCGTGTGGGTGCTGGGTGGGCAGATCGTGGCCGTCGGCGCGGTCCAGGCCGTGCTGATGGCGGTGGGCTGGACGATGATCTCCTCGCTGGGACAGCGGATCCTGGCCGGGATGCGCGAGGACGTGATCGACCGCGCCCTGGACCTGCCGGCGCAGTCCATGGAGCAGACGGGCATCGGCGATGCCCTCTCCCGGGTCGCGGACGACGTGGACGTGGCCGCGCGGGCCGTGAACAACCTGGTGCCCAACCTGATCCAGCTGGGCTTCCTGGTGGTGGTGACCCTGGCCGGGATGGCCACCCTCTCGCCCTACCTGCTGCTGATGGTCGTGGTGATCGTGCCGATGTACGTGCTGGCGGCCCGCTGGTACCTGCGTCGCACCGCCCCGCTGTACCGCAAGGAGCGAGTGGCGATGGGCGCCCGCGCCCAGGGACTGCTCTCCGCCATCCACGGCATCCCCACCGTCAACGCCTACGGCATCGAGCGCCGCGAGACCCGCCACGTGGCGGTGCTGTCGGAGACCGCCGCTGTGCTGAACATGCGGGTGATGAGCCTGGTGGGGAAGATGGTGGCGCTGATCAACATCCCGGAGTCGGTCGCGCTGCTGTCGGTGATGGTGATCGGCTTCGCGATGGTGCACCAGGCGGGCGCCCCGCTGGGCCTGGTCACCGCGGCCGCGATCTACCTGGTGAGCCTGTTCTGGCCGATGCTGGCGTTCATCTTCAACCTCGACGACGTCCAGAGCGCCGGGGCGAGCCTGTCGCGCATGGTCGGGGTGATCACATCGATCGACCCGGCGGCCTCCCCGGGCCCCCAGGTCCCGCAGGACTCCTCGATCCGCCTCGAGCAGGTCTCCCACTCCTACACCACCGACGAGGACGGTCAGGAGCGGGTGGTGCTGCACCCGATCGACCTGGACATCGCCGCCGGGGAGACGGTGGCCCTGGTGGGCGCCTCCGGTGCCGGCAAGTCCACCCTGGCCTCGATCATCACCGGCACCCTCACCCCCCGTCACGGGCGGGTGCTCCACGGCGGGGCGGATCTGGCGCGTGCCGACATCGAGGCCGTGCGCTCGCACGCCTCGATCGTGAGCCAGGACGTGCACGTGTTCCGCGGCACCCTCGCGGAGGACCTGAAGCTGGCCCGCCCCCTCGCCACCGAGGAGGAGCTGTGGGCGGCGCTGCGCACCGTGGAGGCCGATGCGTGGGCCGAGCGCCTGCCCAAGGGCCTTGAGACCGAGGTGGGCGAGAAGGGCGAGCGGCTCAGCGCCGAGCAGTCCCAGCAGCTGGCACTGGCCCGCATCGCCCTGCAGGACCCGGCCGTGCTGGTGCTGGACGAGGCCACTGCCGACGAGGGCTCCTCCGGCGCCCGGGTGCTGGAGCGGGCGGCGCTGGCGGTGGCCGCCGGCCGCACCACGGTGATCGTGGCGCACCGACTCTCCCAGGCAAAGGAGGCCGACCGCATCCTGGTGATGGCAGAGGGCCGCGTGGTCGAGCAGGGCCCGCACGAGCACCTGGTGGCACTGGACGGCGTGTACGCCCGACTGTGGGAGGCCTGGAGCAGCTGAGCCCGGCTGTGCCCGCTGATCAGCGTCGCCGGCGCCCCCAGGCCCGCAGACCTTGCGGGTATCGCTCCCGGCCTGCACGAGCGGATCACCGCCCGCACCGGGTCCATCCCCGCCCAGGCACCTGATCCGCAGGAGGCCTCCACCGATGCGTTCGTGGACGAGCCCACCCGCGTGAACCCCGAGCGGCACCCCGCTGCGCTGTGGCACCCGGGGACGCCGCCGCCTGCCCCTGAGCCGGGGGCCGACGCCACGCTCCCGCAGCGTGCGGGACCCTCGGCCGTCGCCGCGGACCGCCCGCGCAGGGGAGCGGGTGCCGGCATCGTGCTGCTGACGATCTCCGGGCTGTCCGGTGCCCTCGCTCTGGTGCTGGCGCTGCTGGCTCTGGGCTGACCGACGTACCGCCCGCGCCCGCGGATGTCCACTGCCCCCTGGTCACCCAGCTGCGGCCGCGCTGATCCGGCGCGGCAGCGGGACGCCTGCGGGGAGGCGGGGTATGGTCGCCCCATACACCTTCCCCCTCGCGGGCAGTGAAGCAGCGGACCGGTGACCGGTCGATCCGAGGCGTCCACGGGGGCCGATCCGGTCGGGAACCCATCATGCCTAGCAACCACCGCTGGTCGCCCGGCGACCAGGTGACCTGGACCTACTACACCCCCCAGCACCCCACGCACACCGTCCGCCCCGGCACCGTGGTGCTGGACGACGACCGCGGCGTGGTGGTGTGGATCGCCCCCGGCACCGAGGTGCTGCTGCCGGTGCTCGAATCCGGGGCGGCGCTGCGGCGCGCCGGCGACGAAGGCATGTTCACCGCCCCCCGCGTGCAGTCCAAGCAGCTGTGGACCGGCAACGGCATCCTGATGATCGGCCTGCCGGGCCTGCCGTACTCGGTGTGGCTGTTCTACAAGGACGACGGCTCCCTGGGCTGCTACTACATCAACCTCGAGACCCCGTACGAGCGCACCGAGGAGGGCCTGCGCACGCGGGACCTGGTGCTGGACCTGGTGGTGCTGCCGCGGCGCGACTGGCACTACAAGGACGAGGACGAGCTCGAGGGTGCTGAGCGCACCGGCTACTTCAGCGCCGAGGAGATCGAGGGCATCCGAGAGGCGGGCCGCCGGGCCGAGGAGCACATCGCCCGCTGGACCTACCCGTTCTCCGCAGGGTACGAGTACTTCTTCCCGGACCCGAAGTGGGGCATCCCGAAGCTCCCCGAGCACTACGAGTGGGACCTGGACCTGACCACCCGGCGGTGACGGGCGGGTACGGCGGCAGTGCCGTCGCGGTCACCCCGCCTGGCCGCGACCCTCACCACCGCCGCCTGGCACGTCGACCGTGACGATTCATGACCGTCCCGCCATTCCCTGGCCGGTTCTGAACAGGCGGCTGAGATGTCGGTGGCAGGATGGAGGCCATGTCATCCGAGAACCTCACCCGCACCGAGGCGCGCCGTCGCGCCGCATTCCTCACCACCGACTCCTACGACATCCGCCTGGATCTCACGCAGGGGCCGGAGACCTTCCTGACCGAGACCACGCTGCGCTTCACCGCGAGCGAGGCCCGCGAGACCTTCGTGGACCTCATCGCCAAGCGCGTCCACGAGATCGAGCTCAACGGCGAGCTGCTGAGTGATGCCGCTTCCCGCTTCGACGGCGCCCGGGTGAAGCTGCCGGCCCTGACCGAGGGCGAGAACACGGTGCGGATCCTGGCCGACGGCATCTACATGAACACCGGTGAGGGCCTGCACCGCTTCGTGGACCCCGTGGACGACGAGGTGTACCTGTACACCCAGTTCGAGGTCTCGGACGCCCGCCGCATGTTCGCGTGCTTCGAGCAGCCGGACCTCAAGGCCACCTTCCAGCTGACCGTGACCGCACCGGCCCACTGGCGGGTCATCTCGATCGCCCCCACGCCTGAGCCGACGGTCTCCGAGAAGGACAGCACCGTCGCGACCTGGGAGTTCGGCCCCACCGAGCGGATCTCCACGTACCTGATGGCCCTGATCGCCGGCAACTACCAGGGAGGCGAGGGCAGCTGGCGCACCCGCGACGGGCGGGAGATCCCCATGGGCGTGTACGCCCGGGCCTCGCTGGCCGAGCACGTCGATGCCCAGAACGTGATCGACGTGACCGGGGCCGGCATCGACTTCTACGAGGAGTCCTTCGACTGCGACTTCCCGTTCCCCAAGTACGACCAGGTGTTCGTGCCGGAGTACAACATGGGCGCGATGGAGAACCCGGGCGCCGTCACCTATGTGGAGTCGTACGTGTTCCGCTCGGACGTCTCCGACGCGATCCGTGAGCGCCGCGACCTGACCATCCTGCACGAGCTGGCGCACATGTGGTTCGGCGACCTGGTGACGATGCGCTGGTGGGACGACCTGTGGCTGAACGAGTCCTTCGCCGAGTACGCCTCCACCCTCGCCAGCGCCGAGCGCACCCGCTGGACGGATGCCTGGACCACCTTCGCGGTGTCGGAGAAGGCCTGGGCGTACAACCAGGACCAGCTCCCCTCCACCCACCCGATCGTCGCCGACATGGTGGACCTGGAGGCGGTCGAGACCAACTTCGACGGCATCACCTACGCCAAGGGCGCCTCGGTGCTGCGCCAGCTGGTGGCCTACGTGGGCCAGGAGGCGTTCTTCGAGGGGCTGCGGGCGTACTTCCGCACGCACGCCTGGGGCAACACCGAGCTGAAGGACCTGCTGGTCGAGCTGGAGGCCACCAGCGGTCGCGAGCTCGCCTCCTGGTCGCAGCTGTGGCTGCAGACCGCCGGGGTCAACACCCTGCGCCCCGTGCTGGAGCAGGAGGCCGACGGCACCCTCACCCGCTTCGCCATCGCCCAGGAGGCACCGGCGGAGCACACGACGCTGCGCCCGCACCGTCTGCGGGTGGGCGGTTTCAGCCTCGAGAAAGATGCCCTGGTGCGCACCCACGAGGTGGAGCTGGACGTGGACGGTCCCCTCACCGAGGTGCCGCAGCTGACCGGCAAGCGCGCCGATCTGTGGCTGCTGAACGACGGCGATCTGACCTACGCCAAGGTGCGTCTGGATCCGCGCTCCCTCGAGGTCGCGATGGAGCACCTGCGGGACCTGGACGATCCGCTGGCCCGCACGCTGCTGTGGTCGGCCGCCTGGGACATGGTGCGCGACGCCGAGCTGCCCAGCCGTCGCTTCCAGCAGCTGGTGCTGACCAACATCGACCGCGAGGAGTCCTCCTCGGTGGTGCGCACCCTGCTCAGCCAGCTGGAGACGGTGGCGGGCCGCTACGCCGCCGAGGGCGACCGCGCCGCCCGCACCGCCGGGGCCGCCGACGCCCTGTGGGAGCTGGCGGGCTCGGCCCCGGCAGGCTCCGATGCCCAGCTGCAGTTCCTGGAGGCCTTCGCCCGCCTGGCCTCCACCGAGCAGCACCGGGAGGTCCTCGCGGGCCTGCTGGACGGCTCCCGCACACTCGAGGGGCGCACGATCGACACCGACCTGCGCTGGAAGCTGGTGATCGCCCTGTCGGCCCTGGGTGGGATCGATGCCGCCGGTATCGACGAGGTGCTGGCGAAGGACGACACCCAGTCCGGCCGCAAGAGCGCCATGACCGCGAAGGCGGCTCAGCCCACAGCGGAGGCGAAGTCCGAGGCGTGGCGCCTCACCGTCGAGCAGGACGAGCTGCCCAACGAGTCCCTCACCGCCGTGGTGCAGGGCTTCAACCGGGTGCTGGATCCGGCGCTGATCGTCCCTTACCAGGAGCGCTACTTCTCGATGCTGCAGAAGGTGTGGGACAGGCGCTCCAACGAGATCGCCAACCGCCTCGCCCAGGGCTACTTCCCGGACTCCCACGGCGACCGCTCCGTGCTGGATCGCGCCGATGGCTGGCTGGCCGACCATGAGGACGCCCCCTTCGGTCTGCGCCGCGTGGTGGTGGAGGGCCGCGACACGGTGGCCCGGGCCGTGCGGGTGCGCGGGGCCGACGTCGACTGAGACCGGGTCCGACAGGCCATGCCCCCGGCGCTATCGTCGGGGGCATGGATCTGTTCGCCTCACCTCCCGCCGAGGACGCCCTGGATCTCGCCGACCGCCTGTGGCACTGGATGCTGACCAGCGGTGTGCGGATCGTGGTGATCCTGCTGGTCGCTGCGCTGCTCAGCGCGGCGGCCAGCTGGCTGCTGCGCCGCTTCTTCCGGACCATGATCGAGGGCTCCTCGAAGCTCACCAGTACGGCCGGCTTCGTGGTCAAGCGTGACCGCAGGGCCCTCATGGCCGCTCAGTCACGTCGGGCTCAGCGCGCCGAGACCCTCTCCAACGTGGCCCGCAACGTGGCCTCGATGTCGATCTGGGCAGTGGCACTGGTGATGGTGCTCTCGGAGATCGGGGTGAACATCGCCCCGGTGATCGCCTCCCTCGGCGTGCTGGGGCTGGCGGCCGGCATCGGCGCCCAGACCATCATCAAGGACGTGGTCGCGGGCGTGGTGATGCTGTTCGAGGACATCGTGGCCGTCGGCGACGTGGTGGATCTGGAGTACGCCACCGGCACCGTCGAGGAGATCAACCTGCGGGTCACGCAGGTGCGCTCCGTCGACGGGGTGCTGTGGACGGTGCGCAACGGCGAGATCATCCGCATCGGCAACATGTCGCGCGGCTTCGCCAATGCCGTGGTGCTGCTGGATCTGGATCCCGCATCCGACAACACGCAGGTCACCGAGGTGCTGGAGCAGGTGACCGCGGAATTCACCACCGATCCCGCCTGGGTGGACGTGGTCCAGGGCGATGCCACCATCAGCGGGATCCTCGGGGTGGACGGCTCCCGCGTGCAGCGCCGGGTGCTGGTGCAGGTGGCCCCGGGTGAGCAGTGGGGCGCGGAGCAGGAGCTGCGCCGGCGCATCACCGCGGCCTTCCGGGAGGCGGGCGTGAGCTTCGCCCTGCCCCGTTTCAGCGACGTCGCCCAGAAGGGCTGAGAGGACCCCATGAGCAGCTTCTACGAGGAGATCGGCGGCGAGGACACCTTCGTGCGCCTGGTGGACCGCTTCTACGAGGGCGTGGCGGAGGACCCGCTGCTGCGCCCCATGTACCCGGAGCAGGAGCTCACCGGCGCGAAGGACCGGCTGCGGATGTTCCTGGTGCAGTACTGGGGCGGGCCCAAGGACTACGGGGCCACGCGCGGACACCCCCGCCTGCGGATCCGGCACGCCCCCTTCCCCGTCTCCCCCGCGGCCCGGGACGCCTGGCTGCGCCACATGCGCGATGCGGTGGACTCCCTCGAGCTGTCCCCCCTGCACGAGCAGACCCTGTGGGACTACCTCGACCGTGCCGCCCACTCCCTGGTCAACACCGTCGACGGCGGACAGGCACCGATGGCGGGCCAGGCCGTCCCCGGCCATCTGGAGTGAGCGCGCGCCGAGTCCGGGAGTCGGCCCGTCAGCCGCGGAAGGTCAGCGGCTCGGCGCGGTAGCGCTCCAGTCGCTCCCGGACCTCGTCCCCCAGGCGCACGGGCGCGCCGGTGGTGGCGTCGATGGTGACCATCACGGTGCGGGCGCGGGTCACCGGGCGTTCGCCGTCCGGATCGTCCTTGGTCAGGACCAGGTAGTCCACATCCATGCTGGCGCCGCCGAGACGCGAGACCCACAGGCGCACGATCACCCCTTCGCGGCGGTGCCCGAGTGTCGCGACGTACTCGATGCGCTGGGATGCCACCACGGTGCTGATCTCCGCACCCACACCGGCCGAGCCGAGCGCGGCCGGTGAGTCGGGCGCCCCCAGGGCGATCTCCTCGGCGGTGGGCTGCCAGAAGGCGGCGATACGGCCTTCCTCCAGCAGCCGCACCATCGCAGCGTTGTTCACATGCCCGTACGCGTCCAGGTCGGTCCAGCGCACGGCGACGTCGATATCAAGATGAGCCACGGCCTCATTGTCTCAAGGCGCAGCCGGCTGCGCGACCGGCGCAGCACCGGCCCAGGGAGAAGGGGTGGTCGCCTGCATGCCCACTATGCTGGCAGCCGGCCCTCGGTGTCGCATCGCTTTCGGGACCGATCTGCGCCACCGGGCCGTCGTACCCGGGTCTGACCTGCCCCGGACAACCTGAGTAGCATGATCCGGTCCCGCGCCGCCGTCCCAGGAGAGCACCCCATGCCCCAGACAGACCCCTCGCCGTCCGCCGCCCTGCTGGACCTGCTGGACCTGCGGGAGGTTGAGGCGGACCCAGCGGTGGCGACCCCGGCCACGGTGGCCTCCTTCGAGGGGGACTCCTCTCCGCAGCCGGGCGGTCACGTGTTCGGCGGCCAGGTGATGGGCCAGGCGGTGACGGCGGTGGGCCGCACGGTCCCCGAGGGCCGGCGCATCCACTCGATGTACTCGTACTTCCTGGCGCCCGGTGATCCCTCCCACCCGATCCGCTTCCAGGTGGACACGCTGCGCGACGGCGGCTCCTTCTCGGTGCGGCGGGTGCTGGCCACCCAGCCCGCCCGCCAGGGCGAGGACGGGGCCGACGAGTCCGGCAGCGGCGGGCCCCGCACGATCCTGGCGATGACCGCCTCCTTCCAGGAGCAGCAGGAGGGCCTGGAGCATCAGGAGCGCGCCCCGGAGGCGCCGGGGCCCGAGGACCTCCCCACCACGGCGGAGGTGCTGGCGGGACTGGAGCACCCGGTGGCGAAGTACTGGTCCACGCAGCGGCCGATCGACATCCGGCACGTCACCGACCCGATCTACCTGGGGCCCGACGCCGCGGGCACCGAGACCCAGCTGCTGTGGATGCGCACCCTGGACCCGATCGACGCCGCACCGCTGGTGCACGATGCGATCCTGGCCTTCGCCAGCGACTACACGCCCTTCGAGCCGATCCTGCGCCGTCAGGGCCTGAGCTGGATGACGCCGGGGCTGCGCCTGGCCACCATCAACCACGCCATCTGGTGGCACCGCCACGTGCGGGCCGACGAGTGGCTGCTGTACGTGCAGCGCTCCCCCTCCGCCTCCGGTGGCCGCGGCCTCACCCAGGGCCAGCTGTTCGACCGCGCCGGGAATCTGGTCGCGACCGTCACCCAGGAGGGCATGATCCGGGTCAAGCAGCAGGGCTGATCAGCCGGCGGCCTCGTTGGCGGCGTCCTGAGCGCGGGCCATGGCCTCGTTCACATCGGCCTCGCCGCGGAACACCTCGCCGATGATCGGCAGGGCCGCCGAGGTGCCCTCGGCCGAGCGCAGCCCGTGCTCCGGGCGGGCGGTGTTCTCCGGTGCCGGACCGATCACGGTGGTGTCGACCCCGGCGCCACTCCAGGCCTTATGCCACGCACCGCGCAGATCACGGTGGGCGGGGATCCCCAGTCGGGCCTCGGCCAGGGGGCGCTGCGCGTCGATGCCGCCCAGCCAGGTCAGCAGCTCCGCGATCTCCGCGGTGCGCTCCTCGCTCGTGACGGTGCGGCCCACCGCGGCGATCGCGTGCACCAGCGGCCGGGTGCCCTCCGGGCCGGCCACCACGGGATGCAGGTCCCAGGCGAAGGCGCCGTCGATGCCTTCGACCAGCACTCGCAGGTCGTAGGTGCCCGTCTGCAGCAGCCCCAGTGATCCCTGGGTGAACAGCTCACGGCACAGGCCGGGCTTGGCCGTGGTCTCCGCGCCGGTGGGAGCGAGGTGAGCGCCGGCCATCCCGGCCAGGTAGCGCACGGCGGCCACACCGGCCTCGGAGGCGAAGGTGAAGGTGCCGTCCTCGTGCTGCCAGGTGCCGCCCGAGGCGGCGATGAAGGGCCCCAGCACGGCGGTACGGTCGGGATGCGCGCTGAACCCGGTCACCTGCCGGGTGGCCGGCTCGAAGCCCTCCTCCCCGGCGCGGCGCCCCTCGGAGTCCACGGTGAGGGCCAGGGCGAGATCCCGCAGCGGGTCGCTCTCGGCCCACAGGTCGAAGCGCAGGTCCCCGGGCAGTCCCCCGGCGGCGTCGACCAGAGCACGGTTGACCACCAGCACGGACTGCTCCCACAGCTGGGGAACGCCCCACAGTCCGTCCTCGCGGCGGTAGAGGTCCGCCGCGACCGGCTCCCATTGCGCCGCGAGCTCGCCCGCCACCGCCCCGACCTCCACCAGGTGGTCGCCGCCCAGGTACTGGTCCAGGTGGGCGGTGTTCATCCAGAACACGTCCGGCAGGGACTGCTCGGCCGCGTCCAGCGGCAGCTGGCTCCAGTAGGTCTCCCAGCCCACCACCTGGACCTCGACCTCGATGCCGGTGGACTCGGTGAACGCGACCAGCGCCTTCTCGTACACCCCGGCTGCCTGCTCGTCCCACACCCGCAGGCGCAGGGCGTCGGTGGGCTCGGGCGCGGACTGCCCGCCCGGGGAGCATGCGGGAAGGACCCCGATCCCGGCCATCCCCGTCGCAGCGGTGAACAGCAGCTGGCGACGAGTGGGCACGGGGCGGGGTCCTTCCTCGGGGCGGGCGGCTCAGGCGGTGGTGACCAGCCCGAGCTCGGCGCGGGATGCGAGCACCGGATGCTGCGGGGTGACCCGCACGGTGTACCCGACGGTACCGGGATGAGCCAGGGCGAAGCGAGCCGCCCAGCGGCCGTCCTCCCCGCGCTGCAGCGGCACCAGGCGCCCGTCGATGATCTCACCGTCGGAATCCACCGGACCGATCACGGCCTCCACCAGCACGTCCTCATCGCGCAGGCCCGCCTGCTGGACGTCTGCGGAGAGGGCCACCTCGGCGCCGGTGGGCACGGTGGCACCGCGGCCGCCCTCGAGGCGCACGTCGCTCACGGAGACCTTCGGCCACACCTCGGCGACCCGCGTCCTCCAGGAGGCGAACTCACCGGCCAGCGCGGGATCGGCGCTGAAGGCACCCGCGGCGCGGGCGGCCGGCAGGTACAGGTCGGTGACGTAGTCGCGCACCATGCGGGCGGCCACGATCTGCGGTGCCACCTTCACCAGGGAGGAGCGCACCTTCGTCATCCAGCCGCGCTGCAGACCGCGCGCATCGCGCTCGTAGAACAGCGGCACGATGCTGTTCTCGAGGATCTCGTACAGCGCCTCGGCCTCCATGCGGTCCCGCTCGCCGCGGTCCTCGACCTCGGCGGTGGGGATGGTCCAGCCGGACTCGTCGTCCTTCATCTCGTCCCACCAGCCGTCGGAGATGGAGAAGGTGAGCCCGCCGTTGAGCACGGCCTTCATGCCGGAGGTGCCGGAGGCCTCCTCCGGGCGGATCGGGTTGTTCAGCCACACGTCGGAGCCGGCGATCAGCACCTCGGCCATGCGGATGTCGTAGTCCGGCAGGAACGCGATGCGGTCGCGCACCCCGTGCTGGTCCGTGAAGCGCACCATCTGCTGCAGGAACTCCTTGCCGGGGCGGTCCGCGGGGTGGGACTTGCCGGCGATCACGATCTGGACCGGACGATCCGGGTCCAGCAGGATCCGCTTGAGGCGCTCCGGGTCCTGCAGCATCAGGGTCAGGCGCTTGTAGGTGGAGACGCGTCGGGCGAAGCCGATGGTCAGCACGCCGGGGTCAAGGATGTGGTCGGTCCAGGCCAGCTCGGCCTCGTCGGCGCCGCGGCGCAGCCAGGACTGCTTGACGTGCGCCCGGGCCATGGTGACCAGCTCCGCGCGCAGGGTGTCGCGCGCTTCGCCCAGGTCGTGGTCGGTGAGGGAGGCCAGGGCGCTCCAGTCGCTCATCGAGGAGATGTCGACGTCGCCCATGGCCTTCTTGTACAGGTCGTCCATGGGGCCGGAGGTCCAGGTGCGGCGGTGCACACCGTTGGTGACCGAGCCGATCGGCACCTCGGGCACGTCGAAGCCGGGGTAGAGCTCCCGGAACATGCCGCGGGAGACGGCGCCGTGGAGCTTGGCCACGCCGTTGGAGCGCTGGGCGATGCGGAAGCCCAGGTGCGCCATGTTGAAGATGTCCGTCCCGTTCTCGATGCCGAGGGCCAGGGCGGCCTCCACCGGCAGCGAGGGGATCAGGCGGGAGGTGCCCGCGGCGTCGGCGTCGAGGTACCTGCGCAGCTGCTCCGCGCCGAAGCGGTCGATGCCGGCGGGCACCGGGGTGTGGGTGGTGAACACGGTGCCGGCGCGCACCTCGGCCACGGCCTCGGCGAAGGAGGCGCCCTCGCCCATCAGCTGGCCCACGCGCTCCAGGCCGGAGAAGCCGGCGTGCCCCTCGTTGAGGTGGAACACCTGCGGGGCGGGGAAGCCGGTGGCCTCGCTGTAGGCCTTCACGGCGCGCACGCCGCCGATGCCCAGCACGATCTCTTGCAGGATGCGGTGCTCGTGGTCGCCGCCGTAGAGGCGGTCGGTGATCTCGCGGGCCTCGGCGTCGTTGACCTCCAGGTCGGTGTCCAGCAGCAGCAGGGGGATCCGGCCCACCTGGGTGCACCACACGGCCACGGCGACCTCGCGCTGCCCGGGCAGGGTGAGGGTGACGGTGAGCTGCTCGCCGTCCTTGCCCTGCACCGGCTGGACGGGGAGCGTGGCGGTGTCGTTGTGCTTGTAGTTCTCCTGCTGCCAGCCGTCGCGGTCCAGGGACTGGGAGAAGTAGCCCCACTGGTACAGCAGGCCGATGGCGACCATCGGCACGCCGAGGTCCGAGGCGGACTTCAGGTGATCGCCGGCCAGGATGCCCAGGCCGCCGGAGTAGATGGGGAGCGTGGGCGAGATCCCGAACTCCATGGAGAAGTAGGCGACAGCGGGGGTGGGGGCCCCGGTGCTGGGGACGGTGCGCTGGAACCAGCGGCCGGAGTCGAGGTAGGTGTTCAGGTCCCCCACCTCGGCGCGCATGCGCGCCAGGAAGGTCTCGTCGCGCGCGGCCTCGGCGAGGCGGCCCGCGGAGACCTGGGAGAGCATGGCGATGGGGTTCTGGCCGCTGTCCGCGAAGGCCTTCGCGTCCAGCCGCGTGAAGAGGTCCAGCGTCTGGCGACGCCAGGTCCAGCGGAGGTTGTAGGCGAGTTCCCGCAGAGGCTCGAGGGCGGCGGGGAGGTCAGAGGCGACCGTGATGGTGGAGATGGACTTCATGGGTCCACCGTACCCGAGGTACGCCGGGACTCTTGCACATTCCTTGCAAGATTCTCCCACTCGTCATCATGGCTTTGATCTTCTGTGGCCTGCAACGATCTGTGCCGACTGCTGGAGAGTCGTCCGCGCTCGCGAACCCTTCAGGACAGGGTTTCGCAAGTTCTTGCACTGGCGTGGGCGGGGGCCCGGCGCATCGTGCCTGGGTTCTCGGGCAGAATTCCTGAGCGAGCGTCGGCAGAATGGGACGCGTCCGCGCGTCGGGACGCCCGGGAGGAGCCGGGGCGCCCGGGAGGAGCCGGCGCGGCAGATGACGGGGTCACAGGAGGCGGGAG
>NZ_JALXKT010000018.1:0-46638 GCF_025144775.1 Brachybacterium sp. p3-SID957
TCTGACCAGTCTCCCTGCCCGCGACCGCGGGCAACAGGACGACTCTCAAAACGACTGGACCTACGAAACGGGGTCAGCCCACACCTACCGGGTACAGGGCTTCTTGGCAATGCAGTGGAACTCTTGAGCTACCCGGCACTTGCTTTTGCAGCACTGGCCACAGGGGCCACTCTTCCCACGCGACTCGGCCAGAAGAACGACCTTTCTTACGGAGTCTACGTGTACGCCTTTCCAGTACAACAGATTCTGGTCATCATGGGCGTACACCACTACGGGTGGCTGTCGACCGCCTTGGCCTGCCTTGTGTGCACCATCCCATTTGCAGCCGCTTCGTGGTACTTTGTTGAAAAACCCGCCATGTCGCTGAAGCGGCTAATCAGCAGCGGCCATCCCGAGCCATCTTCCGCACCCCAGCAACGGAGAGCGCAATAAGCAATCGCGTTCACACAGTGGAGCGTGGCGTCATCGAAAACTGTGTCAAGCAATCGCTCCAAGCAGCCGCCAGTACACAAATACGTCTCACTCAGAGCAGATCGTCCAGGTCCTCGGCTATGGAGTGCCACATCTGCTGTGTACTGCATTCGCTCTCAACGAATATCCTTGCTCGATTCGCGCGGGCACGGGTCTCCTTTTCATTGCTCAATGCGGCAATGACTGCCTCGCGCCAAGCCGCCGCATCCCCCACAGGCGGGCACAAAGCATTGTGTCCATCGATGAAGTACTCCGACATCGCCTCGGTCCCGGTCACGATGACACCGGCGCCGGCAGCACTCGCTTCCAGCGCCACACTCTGCCCGGTCGGGTAAGCGAGCTCACGCGTGGGCACTGCGACAACACGCGCGCGGTGCAGCAATGATCGATACTTCGTATGAGGCACCTGCCCCAGGAAGTCGACGTTACTGGGAACGCGAAGCCCTTTGATGTTCGCGTGCTTGGCGACCAGCGTCAGCCGCACGTCCAGGCCCTCGATGGCCTCGAACAACGTGCCGTAGTCCCTGCCTCGATCGTGTCCCACAGCAAGCAGGTCGATATCGCGTTCGACCCCTCGGTCACGGTAGAAGTCGACATCGATGCCGTAACGAACCGGGATGACACGGTCCCGATCGATGCCATGTTCCTCGAAGATCCCCACTTGGTTCTCGCTGAACACATACAGCCTGTCGATGCCAGCAAGGCGAGCAACTTCTCGACGAACCTGCTCCGAACCTCCTGACCGCAGAGTCTCCCCTGACCAGCAGGTGAGCGCAACCACCTTCGATCGACGTAGCGGCGGGATCCCTCGGCGACGCAGAGAGGCGACAGCGAATGCCTGTGGCTCAAGCATTCCGATGACTACATCAACAGCCTTCATCTGCTTGACGAACGCGCCCGGAGCAGGGATCGGGTACCCGAGTCGGTGCTCCACCACGTTCCTCAGTTTCGTCCCCACCGGGCCATGGACCGGCCGCTCGAGATGCTTCAGCCGCCATGACTGCTCACGCAGATGCTCAATGCCATAGGGAAGCGCGGACGGGCGAGACCCCGCCTTCCATGCCTCCTCCCATTGGCGGGCCGACTGATCTGTGAGTACGAGGGCGGTGCGAGCCACATTGCTACTCAATCCGACTCCCTCCTCGATCGCAGCGGCCAGCGCTCGACTATCCAACGTCGAACCCGGTAAAGGGTGTCGAGTCTCGCGTCGAGCCAGCCAAATCGCCGCAACAGTTGTCGATTTCGTCGCCGAAGAGTGAGGATCTCATCCCAAAGGACGTCGATGTTCTGGACTGTGAACTCCGGACTGTTCCGCGACAGTTGCGCGTACGTTTCCACCATCTTCGTCATACGAGCACCGAACCCGTGGTTCATAGATCCGCTCGTCTGCCGGTAGAAGAACTGGATCGACTTGTCTTGAGCGAACTTACCGCCATGCGCGGCGATCCTGAGCCAAAGGTCATGGTCCTCTCGACCATGTCGAAACTTCTCGTCATACCCGCCCATCGCGTCAAATGTGCGCGCGCGAACCATGGCTGCGGCGTAGACGCTGTTGTCGAGAACAAGACGACGCGCTTCGAACTCGGGCAGATCCCAAGTTGAGTTCACCAGGCCGAACAGTGCTGCTCGCGTGTAGGCCACGTCAACCTCAGACCTGTGATCGAGAATTCTAGAGGTGAGTTCGATATAGCGTGGCCCCAGAATGTCATCATCATCAAAGAATACAAGATAGTCCGTTGTTGCTGCAGTGCGCCCGCTGTTGCGCGCCCCCGCCAGGCCGCGATTCTCGATGCGATGGAGTGTAGCCCCGTACTTCTCCGCCAATCCAGGGAGTTCGATCCTCACCTGTTCATCGTCACTGCCGTCATCAACAATGATGACTTCGTCTACCGGCCTCGTCTGACCCGCGATTGACCTCAGGGCGTCTTCGAGAAAACTAATCCTGTTGTGTACACAGACTATGACTCCGATGCGCGTAGCGACATTGTGCACGCTTTCCGCCTTCCGCCAGTTTGATCAAGCTTTATCTGATTACAGCCCTTAGCCCTGATCCCGTTGCTTCCTCTGAAGAATGAACCGCACCCCCGCCTGGGCATCGCGTCGAATAGGGGGGATCACGAGCGTCGCTCCACAGAGCACTCCAAACACTGCAATCAACATGAGCATTGATGCAAACTGGTTGGTCGGCACACCGATCAACTCCGCGATGATGAACGTCAGAGTGATGCAGACCAGGCCTGCGAGCCCAGCACGGGCACTCCCCCACAATAGTTTCCCGACCGGGATCCCCGTGGAGCGACGCAGCCACCAGAATGTCAGCGGCCATACGATTGCAGTGAGCGCGGCATTGACGGTAAGGACGGCAAGTATGGAGAACTGGACGGCCACGATGATGAGAATCGTCCTTACAATTGCTACCACAAGATTGAACTTCATGATAGCGTCCGGCCGTCCCTGGCTATTGAAAAGCCAGCCATGACTTGCGGGAAGGAAGCCGAGAACAGACCCCACCGCAATGAGCCGGACATAGACGGCGGTCTGTGACCAATCGGAGCCCAGAGCGATGCCAACGATTGGACCCGCGGCAACGATGAAGATGCCGCCAACGAATACCACTACGTAGGCGATCATCTGCTGGCCAACCAAGGCATAGGAGATCAGCCTATTGGTATCTGACTTGACCTTGGACAGTACCGATAGGGCGAGGGAAGCGAATGGTGCACTGATAGTCCCTACGGGCGTATTCACGAGCTGGTTCGCTCGCGTCAAGTACCCCGTCTCCGTCGCCCCGAAGGACCGCCCGATGAGCGAGGTAGAGATGTTGTTCGCCACGTAGAAGATGATTGAGTTCCCGAACACGGACAGGCCGAAACGGAGGTAGTTCCGGACCCCGGAATCTCGTTGCCACCAGGTTGGAACCCACCGACACAGCCAGGCCGAAGCAATCAGCGACCACAGCGCCACGACGAGGGCTTGCAGCACTAGGGACACGGGCCCGAGACCGTTGAGTGCGGCCACGACACACACCACCAGTCCTGCGAGAGAAGCCGGTACATCCACCGCCAACTGCGCACCATAACGGAGGTCCCGTACTAGTGAGGCTGAATACTGTGCCGTCATGCCATTCAGCAAGAACGTGGGCGCGAGTCCCATGATGATGCCTGCTGCTTGGGGTTCGTTAAGGAATCCTGCGAGCAAGGGGGCTGCCGCCAGGACTACAGCCATGACAACAGCGCCGAGTCCCGTATTGATCCACCAGAGGTTCGACCGTGCCCCGGCCGACAGTTCCGTAGCTTGGATGGCTGCCGAACCAAGGCCTACGTCCTTGATGATGAAGCCTACGCCGATCGTTGCGATCACCATCCCATAGACACCGAAGTCCTCCGGGGATAGCACTCGCGCAAGGATGACCACGGACGCTATCTGGATCAGCGCTTTGACTGCCTGAGCCATAAGAGCAAATCCAACGGCTGATCGTGTTCTCTGGCCGAGTGATCGCTGCATCGAAGTGGTGTCGCCAAGGGCCTGGTTCATCATTGGCCGGACCGATGAGTGGCGCTGGCTAGCCCCTGGAGTCGATCTTCGAACGACGCTTCCGAGAATGCGGCTACTGCCTGCTTCACCTCGTCACGGTGCCACGGCCCTCTGTCCGCGCATTCCTGGATGCCGCCCTGAATGCTCTGAGGGGTGACCTTGTCGAAGAAAACTCCGTTCCTTCCTTCGGTGATGGTGTCGAGGTAGCCACCCGCCCGCAGTGCAATGGTGGGAACACCATGTGCTCCTGCTTCCAGCGGCGTGAGGCCGAAGTCCTCGTGGCTGGCGCAGATCAACGCGGTGGCGTGCGCATACGCCCACCGCATCTGCGCATCGGAGAGGCCCTCAACCAGCCTGACGTTGCCGGAGGCCATCTCGCGGAGACGGCTCCGCTCTGGCCCCTTCCCAATCACGATCAGTCGCTTCTCCGGCAAGCTCCGGAAAGCTTCAATGACCACATCCACATGCTTGTATGGTTGCAGGCGCGAGACCACGAGATAGTACCCAGGGTCATCTGCCCAGGCACTGAGTTCCGCGTCTATCGGGTCTTGCCGCCCTTCCGCGACATCGGTGGAGAACGGTGGGAATAGAGTCTGGGCCTCGATACCGTACACGTTCTCGATGCGTTGCTGAACAACGGTGGAGTTCGCAAGATAAGTGTCGGCGTCCATCGCAGCGCGTCGATCCCAGCGGCGCAGAGCCGGCCCCAGCACCGTGAGGGCCAAGCGCTTCACGTCGAAGCGTCCGGCGTCGCCCAGGTAGTCCTCGGGAAGGTACAGCCACCGTGCCGGAGAATGGCAGTACACGATCTTCTTGCCGGTGGTGGGGAAGGCATGCGCCCAGCCGGAGGAGGACGCGACCACCACATCGGCGTCGATCCGCATGCTGGAGGCGAACGGTGCCAGGAGCGGCAAGGCCTTGCGGGGGTCGCGGCGCAGCACACCGATGCGGTTCAGCGGCGAGGTGCGGATCCTCGCGTCGCGATACTCGGGGTAGATCTGGTCAGGTTCGTAGAAGAGGGTGTGGATCTCGGCGTCGGGGAAGGCCTTCAGGATCGACAGCACCAGGCGCTCGGCTCCCCCGCGCTGGGTGAGGTAGTCGTGGGCGATCGCAACCCGGGGACGACCGGCAGCCGCTGTCCTCCGGGTAGCCGCTGTCCTCCCGGAGGTCGGTTCCGTGGCGGCACCTCTGGAGCTCTCTGCACCCAATGCAGCTCCCTCCACGGCCAGCGCCACCAACTTGCGGCCCACGGCGTTGGGAACCAGGGGGAGCACCTGATCGACAATGCCCGCCACGCGACGCACGCGGTCACCGGTGGAGAGCACATGTGAAGCGATTCCCACGGCCTTCCCCCAGATGCCCTTGCCAGGACCCGCCGCTGGGAGCAGCGCCCCGGGGTGCAGTTGCCTGAACATGGCGCGAGCGGCTCCTGACTCGAATGCCTTGTGCGCGCGGGATGCCGCGGTGCGCGCCGGCCCGTGATGCGCAGCTTCAGCTGCATCTGCGATCACGAGATCGAGCCCGGCCTCGGCAAGGCGGTAGCCGTAGTCGACGTCCTCCCACCCGTAAGCGCGGTATCGGGTGTCGTAGGGGCCCACCTGTTCCCAGGTGTCCCGCGTGATGGAGCAGTTCGCGGCCCACAGCCGCCAGCGCTCCTCAGCGGTCC
Organism: Brachybacterium sp. p3-SID957; assembly: GCF_025144775.1. Classification (NCBI taxonomy): domain Bacteria; kingdom Bacillati; phylum Actinomycetota; class Actinomycetes; order Micrococcales; family Dermabacteraceae; genus Brachybacterium; species Brachybacterium sp. p3-SID957. Next base: position 5,672 of record NZ_JALXKT010000018.1, read on the forward strand.
GGTTCCGGGCAGCGCGGTGAGCACGGTCACCAGCATCGGTGCCATAGGCCCGAGCGTAGGCCGAGTCCCGGTGGATGTCCCGGGTGAGCCCGATGACCCCGACCGCGGGGCCCTGATGGGCGGAGACATGAGCAGAGACGAACGTGGGCGGCACCACCAGGTCGTCGTCGCAGCGGATCAGTACGCGGCCTCGAGCATCGTCGAAGCCGGCGTTGAGCGCCGCCACGCGGCCCCTGTTCTCGGGGAACTCGACGGAGCGCACAGCAATCCGGTTCTCGGCGTCGACCACCGCGGCGGATCCGTCATCCACCCCGTCGATCACCACGATCACCTCGAAGTCAGGGGTGCCCTCCTCCTGCGCAGCGAGTGAATCGAGCAGGGCAGGCAACCGGGCGGCACCTCGATACGAAGGGATCACGACCGAGGCAGCGGGCTCGCCAGCAGTCTTTGGCACCGATACGACGTCGAGCTCGCTCATCGGGCCTCCTTCCTGTCGTCCTGTGCAAGTCCCTGGAGCAGCGATGCGACCCTTCGCCTTCCCGCGGCAGGGGAGTAGTTCTGCTCCCAACGCTGTCGCGAACCCTCGATGACGAGGTCACGGGCAGGCTGCTCCGTCGTGACTGCTTCCACGATCACCCGGGCCAGGTCCTCCGCGTCCCCGGATCGCGCGATCCACGGGTGCTCCGGTCCCGCTACGTCGGGAAGTGCGCCGGCATCGGAGATGACGAAGGGGACCCCGCCCGCCATCGCCTCGGCGACGACGAGCCCGAAGGGCTCGCCCCAGACGGACGGGAAGACTGCGATGTCGACTTGGTCGAAGAACTCCTCGCGCTGCACCCAGCCCCAGCGCTCGACGTGGTCCTCGATCGGCGCGAGCGCCGCCGAGATCTCGCGATCGTCGTCGACGTCGCCGAATCGGTTCTCGCCCGCGAGGACAAGACGGATCTCGCTCTCCGTCGAAGCGATCACCTGTCGCATCGCCCGGGCCAGGACGTGCACGCCCTTGTCCCGCGTGAGCCGGCCGAGAAAGCCGACGCGCAAGGGTCCGGAGCGCTCCGGGCAACGAGGCCGGAACGCGATGTCCTCAGTCCAGTTCTCGAGCACCGTGGTCCCGGGGATTATCGAGGCGAGGTACGGCGAGGGGGCGAGGACACGGCGAGCACCCATCCGTCCGATCCGCGCGGCGAGCGCGTTGACCCCCGTGGGGAGGATGTGCAGGTGAGCGAGGCGCGGCCCCATCGCGGTGGTCGCGACGGTGGGCACCAGACCGTTACACCACAACGGGATCCCGAGGTGGCGGAGCCGCCAGCGAGCGAGGGCGAGCATGTATCCGGCACGGTGCGAGGCATGCAACGGCACGGTCGCGACGCCGCGCGACCGGGCCTCCTCGAGCAGGCCGCCCGGGGATGTCGGCGCCAGCACGTGCACCTCAAGCCCCAGCTCTTGCAGCGCAGACGCGATACTCAGGAGCATCACCTCGCCGCCGCCGATGTCACCGTTGTTGGTGGCGATCGCGATTCGACGCTGTGATGCGCCGCGTGCTGAGGCGTGCTTCTCATCGAGAACCAGCCGCCGAGAGGGAAAACCCTGGATCCGGTACTGGGCCACCGCAGTGACCCGGCCCAGTCCAGCCACGAGTCGAGACGCGGCGCCTTTGGCTGCGGGCCGGTCACGCGGAACCGAGCGGAGAAGCGCGAGTGCATCGTCCGCCACGCCACGGAGGGTCGACGTGAGTGTGTACTGGGTCGAGTCGTATGCGGGGAACCTCTTAGCCATCAGTACCCGGCCCTTGCCCAGGAGGTACCGCTTCCGTATGGACGCCCGATTGCCACTGACGGTGAAGCGCACTCGGGCACCGGGTACGTAGATGAGGGGGAACCCGGCTTCCTGCACACGCCAGGACAGGTCCACATCCTCGAAGCCGTACCGCGGAAGGGATTCGTCATAGCCGCCGACGGCGAAGAACAGGTTCCGTGAGATCGCGCAGTTGCAGTTCCCCACATGCGGGAGGTACGGGGTGGCGACGAGTTCTTCTCCGAAGATGTCCGGTCGGGGCTCGCCGTTCTCGCTGCACGCGATGATCCTCCCGCCGGCCAGCTGATCACCGTCAATGGCCGTGACGAACGCCGAGACCCACTGTGGTTCCACCACATCGTCTGCATCGCAGAACGCGAGCACACGGCCGCGAGCCAGAGAGGCCCCCAGGTTCCGGACCCGTGGGATCCCGGGCTCTGTGCCACCGTCCACCAGCCGGGCTGCCACGTGCGCGTGCTCCGGCTCCTCGATCCATTCGCGGACGAGGTCAGCGGTGGAATCGGTCGATCCGTTGTCGATGACCAGGACCTCGAACGTGGCCTCGCCCTGCTGTGCGTCCAGGGCGTCGAGCTGGCGACGCAGGGTGGCCTCACCGTTGCGGACGCAGATGATCACGCTGACATCGGGTGCTTCGGTGTTGGAGGTGGTCACGAGTGAGCCCCGGCTGCTTCCAGAGCGCCGCCCAGCCACGACAGGCTCGACTCCCGCGCGGCCTGGCTGATGGCCTCCGGTTCGCGAACCAGCGGCTGGTCCACGGGGTCCGATGCCGCCCCGAAGGCGGTATCCGCATCGGCACCGAAGGTATGGAGCAGTGTCTCCAGCCGGGCGTCCTGCCCAGGGCCCCGGCGCAGGACCCGCACTGGGGTCTCGAACATGATCGCGAACAAGGTGGCGTGGAAGGAGTCGGTGATGACCTGCTCCGAGTCCCGGATCACCCGCAGGAAGTTCGCTATCCCGTACCAGCGGGACGACAGGGCGAAGGGGGAGATGAGGTCGGCGACCTTCAGCCTCTTCGCCCGTGCGACGGCTCGGACTCCGGAGCGGGTGCTGCCTCCGCTGGACACCAGCAGATAGGTTCCCAGCGTTGGCGACGTGAGTGCAGGCGCCTGATCAGCGATCCGGCTCCATTCCTCGACGCTCAGCAGCAGCGTGGGATCCAGGACCACGGGGACTTCCCGGCCGGTGATCTCGGAGATCAGCCGGGACCCTTCGGACTCTCGGACCGAGATGTGCTCGAATCCCTCCAACATGCGCGCGTAATGGGCCCGGTACTCATCGCTGAGCTGAGCCGTGCCAAGACTTGCTGCGTAGGAGATCCGCTGATGCGGGTGCGCGAAGCGAAGGAAGTCGGTCGGACACCCGCCCCGATACGCCGGGTTCCACACCTGATCAGAGCCCACGATGAAGGAGCCGTAGCGATCCTTCAGAGGTGCAGCGTCACCTGGGCCGCGCGCATGGGTGCTCTCGAGGCGCATCCGCGACAGTGTGAACTCCGTCAGGGGGCTGCGCCGACGTTCCTTGGTCGCGCGGGCCGGAACAGTTCTCAGCTCACCGTCGCTCACCGCTTTGAGCACCTTCGCCCCGAGGTCGGTGCCACGCCGAGCTGCTTTGAGAACGACAGAACGATGGCCCTGCCTCGCCGGGGATTCGACGGCCTCCTCCCCGGGGGCGACGGGCTCCGCCTCCCGGGGAGCGACCGTCTCCGTCCCTTCCCGCGAGTAGTGGTAGGGCTCGTTCGGGATGACGAAGGGTTCGTGGCCGAGGTCCTCCAGGGCCCGGTACAGCGCAAAGTTCTGCAGCCGGTTGCCCACGTTGGCCATGTCGTGGATGGTGACGATGCCAACCTTCATCAGCAGCTCTCCCTCAGCAGATCAGCCATCAACGTCCACGCACCTTCTTCACCCATCGCGTCAAGCCCGGCAGCCTCGTCCTGACGAACCGCTTGGCACGGGGAACGAGCCCCGCACTGTAGATCTCGCGATACCGCTGGATCTCCGGGGTGATGCGAGAGCGGAACACCTCGAAGCTGCGGGCTCGGAGCGCATCGTCGTACGCTTCGTCGCCAAGGACCACGAAGCGTCGGCGCGCATCGTAGATGCGCTTGCGCTTCGCAGGGATGTTCGAGTTCGGCTGCACTCGCTTGGTCGGCACCGGCTTCCCGGCCTCGATGTCCTGGGCCAGACGGTACGAGAGCCCTTCCCTGCGATGCCGGAGGCCGGCCTCCTGCGACTTCGCAGCGGAATCGGCAGTGATATCGGTAAGGGTCAGCTGCTCCCGCCCGCTGTCGAAGATCGCCGCTGCGTGCGGCGACCGGGTGATGACGATGTTGTCGCCTGCGGGATCGGGGGTGAACTGCGAGAGCCAGGCATCGCCGAAAGTGATGTCGGCAGTCTCGTTCATTACGTCATCGCAGTAGTCACAGGCGTTGTACTTGAAGAGTCCCACTCCCCAGTCCGTAGCCAGGTAGTCGTCCTTCGACTCCGTCCTCGTGGTCCCCCCGCCGGACACCGATACGTCGTAGAGGTCGGCGCGAACATCCCCTTCGACGCGGAAGTCGATCTTCTCGAGCTTTCCCGGCTGGATTCCCTTCTCCCAGCCGAGGCTCTCTGCGAATCGGGCCGACTTGAAGTGACCGCAGACGATACCGACGCAGTAGCGCACCCGCTCGCGGAACACAGGGTCCTCGAGCTGAAGCAGGCGGGCTTCCTTGATGAAGCAAGGAACACCCACCACCGCGTAGCGGCCGGGATTCTCCCGTACGTGGGACAGCACCCCACTCATCTCGACCGGGTAGTACCGGGTTCCAGCGCCTCCCGCGGCCGACTCGCGGCTGGTGGACACGGAGTACTTGAAGAGCGGACCCGCCGCCCCTCCGCGCGGGGTCACGTGGAGGACACCGTCTATCTCGTCCTCGGCGAGCAGACGGTCCAGGAACCAGCTGGTCATGCCGCCTGAACTGCCATCGCCTCGAAAGCTCCCCGCGTGGACATGGCCTGCGGCCACTGTTTGGTGAACACCCACCTCGGGGTGCTGCTGAGCAGCGGTCGGCTGGATGAAGGCACGTGCGAGGGCGTCCTCGTCGACCTCCGACGAGAACGGACACACCTTCAGGAATGCCCCCTCGGTATCGAGATCGCCGTCTGCAGGCGGGGCTTCCTGGTACCGCCCTTCCGCGTTCATCCGGACCGTGAGGGGCGAGCCCGGGAGCACGGCACATGCACCGCAGCCGATGCAGAGACCGGGCTCGACCACCTTCTCAAGCAGTTGCCTGGCCGTACTCATCGCTCAACCCCTTCTGTCGATCTGTCACGTCAGCGCCCGGCGCGCTTCGCACCTTCGGACTGGAATGGACCTGCAGGGCGAATCCGATTGCTATCGCCCAGGAGAGAGTGAGGAACACTTCCCCGAGGCGCAGCGCACACAGCAGCAGCACCAGACCAAGAGCTTGACCGATGATCTGACCGTGAGTGAGCTCGGACTTCCAGGGGCGCACCATGACAGCCACGGTCAACCCGACGATGACAGCGGCCCAGATCCACCCGCCCTCCACCAGCAGCGTCCAATACGAGTTGTGGAAGAACCACACCCTGTACGGCTCATCCGTGAAGGTGATGTACGCCTCCCCCAGTCCGGAACCGAAGAATCCGGCGTCCTGCACCTTGATCTCAGAAGCGGCATCGATGCGCTCTCGGAGCAGGTCCGAACCCTCCCGGTCAGAGAAGGCACCGATCTGCGAGTAGTCCTCCTGCAGCAGTTCTACGAGCCAGTAGATCGCGATCGCAAGGAGGACCCGACCCAGAGCTTTCAGATGAGGGGCGGCAAGCGACCACACGATCGCTGCGCCCAGTGCAGCGATCGAGGTCCGAGATCCAGTCAGCCACACGGAGTAGGCCAGGAATGAGAAGAGGCCGTACTTGAACCAGGGATTTCTCACGAGGTACAGGACAAGCACGCCTGCGACCGCATAGATGAGGCCCGCAACGTTCTTGTCTCCGATCATGCCCGTCAAGTACTCGCCATACGGGGCCGGCAGCAGCCCGGCCAGGAAGAGCGGCACGTTGACCACCAGGGCAAGGACGAAGCCCCAGAGGCCCGACCTCAGATCAATACGCCCCGACGCGATGACCATCGCGAACGCGAAGGTGACGGTGAGTCGGATGACCCTGCCCTGCCAGTCCGCGGCGAGTTCTGTCGGCTCCTGGAAGACAGAAAGCGTAGCGACGTAGAACAATCCCAGCGCAAAAACGGGGATGACCCACTGATTGGAACGCAATTCGAAGGTGGGGCGCCTGAACACCGCCAGACCAACGACCGCCGCCATAATGAGATTGCTGATCGGAAAACCGATGGACGGCAACGGGAGCACGGAGTGCGCGATGAGGAGGAAGAACAGCGCGAACTCAAGGATCTTGATCGAGGAGATCTCGTCGACCGCGCTGCGTGCGCTGTCGCGAAGCCGTGCCCCCAAAGCATCCGTGCGATAGTCGGAGGTCGCGCTCACGCCCCCACCTCCTGGTACACCCTCGCAATTCCCTGACACATGTCTCGGACCGATTGTCCGGTACGCCCCGCCTCCGGTCGAGCCTCCAGCTGCGTGCCTTGCGACATGATCGCGCTGGCCACGGCGTCGGGATCCGCTGCATCGACAAGGCAACGGGCGGGCACGATCTCGCCGTTGCCGCCCACGTCGGTGGCGACCACGCCGAGGCCGTGGGCCAGGGCGTCCAGCAGCGTGTAGGAGAGGTTCTCCCACGCGGAGAGCTGGACGACCACGTCGTGGGCGCGAAGTGCCTCGCCCGCGTCCACGTGGCCGGGGAAGTCGATCCGGTCCTCGAGATGGAGGGAGTAGGCGAGGGAGCGCAGCGCGCCCTCCTCCAGTCCGCGGCCGGCGATCGTGAGTCGGGCCTCGGGGTGCTCGCGGGCGACGTGGGCGAAGGCCTGCATCAGCTGGTCGATGTTCTTCTCCGGGGCGAGGCGCGCGAGGGACAGCACGCGCAGGCCCGCGCGGGGCTGCGGGGTGGGCTGCGGGGCGTCGACGCCGTTGCGGATCACAGTGAGCTTCTGCCCGCTCCCCCACTGCGCCGCGACCTGCGCGGCGGTGGAGTCGCTGACCGCGATCACCCGGTCGGTGCGCAGCAGGCGGGCGCGGTGCGCGCCGGCCTTCACTCGGGCCTGCAGGTCGCCGGCCTGGTAATAGCCGCGCACCCCGGAGATCCCGTGCTCGGTGGAGACCAGGCGGATCCGCTCCCCGCGGCCCGCACGCAGCCCGGTCACCGCCGCGACCCCGGCGAGGTCCGCGAAGGCGAGATGGGTGTGCAGCAGGTCGGGGCGCAGGCGCTGCAGGGTGCGGCGGATCGTGCGCACCGCGACGGCGGTGCCGTCGGCGGGGGAGACGGTCCCGGTCACCACGGGCGTGCCCTGAGCGCGCAGTGCCTCGGCAAGAGGCCCCTCGGGGCACAGCACCACGAGCCGCCAGCCGGGGATCCCGGCACGGGCGGCGTCGAGCACATGGCGGGCCACGCCGCCGAGGTCGGCGACGGGCACGCACCACAGCGCAAGCGCCTCCTCGACGAGCCCTCCGCTCAGAACCATTCCTGCAGCCGATCCAGGGCCACGAAGAAGCCCTCTCCGTTGTTGACGTGGCCCTGCCAGATCTCCGGGATGAACGGGGCGTTCGGTGCCAGGCGGTCCAGGCGCTCGGCGAGGTCACGGAAGTCCACCTCGCCCTCGCCCACCTGCACGCCCTCGCCGTCCACACCCACGGCGTCCACGATGTGCAGGTGCTCGATGTGCGGGCCCATCAGGTCGATGTACTCGCTGAAGGGCCGCTTGGCGAAGTTCGCGGCGAGCTTGGTGTGGGACACGTCCAGGGTGAGGCGGCGCCCGTAGGTCTCGCAGAACCAGGCGGTGTCCTCCGGGTCCATGAACAGGTTGTGGAACTGCTGGCCGCCCATCAGCCACGGGAACGGCGGGAGGGTCTGGGCGGTGAGCCGCACACCGGCCTCGTCCACCTGCTCCAGGGCCTTCTGCACCCGCTCGTACATGGGCCGGCGCTCCTCGGGGCGCACGTGCCGGTCCGGCAGGAAGCCGCCCATGGTGACCACCACGATCGGGTCCTGCTCGCAGGTGTAGTGCTCGCGCAGCTGCCGGGTGATGTCCACGACGTTCTGCACCTCGCGGATGGACCGCTCCCAGATCGCGTCGTCGGGGCTGGCCAGGTCGATCAGGAAGTCGCCGGCGTACAGGTCAGGAGCATGGGTGGTGAAGAACTGCGGCAGGCGCTCACCCTTGTCGAAGAACGAGTGCGGGTCCAGCTCCACGTCCTTGTAGGAGAAGTGGTACTCCAGGAAGTCCGGGTCCGACACCTCCAGCAGCGGTCGCACGTCGTGGTACCGCACCGGCAGGCCCCAGGGGCGACGGAACGTGTAGTCGTGGTGCGTCTGTGCCTCACCGGCCAGGTCGCCGGGGTAGAAGAAGTCACCGGCGGCCACGGCGCGGTGCAGCACCCGGCCCACCAGGTCGTCCAGGCGGTTGGGCTGCAGGCCGCGACCGGGGCTCTTGACCTCCACGTCCTCCGCGCGCACGGTGTCGCCGGGCAGCAGGTCCTTCGCCGCCACCAGGGACTTCGCCAGGTTCACGCGGTTCATCAGCTCACCGGTGGAGACCTCGCGGGGCCGGTCGCTGCCCAGCGCCTCCTCCACCTCACGGATCTCCCGCACCATCTGCGCGAGCTCCCCGGGCAGCAGGGACACCTTGTGGTCGTTGCCCTCCAGGGACTTGTCCACCGTCACGTGCTTCTCGATCACATGGGCGCCGCGGGCAGCGGCCGCCACCGCCACGTGCCAGCCGCGCTCGTGGCCGCTGTACCCCACGGGTGATTCGCCGATGCGGGCCAGGCGGTCCATGTACCGCAGGTTCACGTCCTTGTAGGGGGCGGGGTAGGTGGACTGGCACTGCAACAGCACGTACGGGGTGCCGTGCGAGCGGATCACCTGGACCGCACCCCGGATCTCCTGTTCGGTGCTCATGCCGGTGGAGACGATCATCGGGTCGCCGAAGGCCGCCACGTGGTGCAGCAGTTCATCGTTGGTGAGATCGGCGGAGGCGATCTTGTACCCGGGCACGCCGTACTCGTGCAGGACGTCCGCGCTCGAGAGATCCCAGGGTGTGCAGATGGCGTCCAGGCCACGCTCGGCGCAGTAGTCCAGCGCCCGCAGCATGTCGTCCGCACTCAAGGAGAACTTGGCCAGCAGGTTCATCGTGTATTGCGGGCCCAAATCCTCCCCGGCGCTCTCGCTGGAGCCGGAGCGGTACAGGGAGGCCATGTCGCGCAGCTGGAACTTCACGCAGTCCACACCCGCGTCCACGCAGTGGTCCACCAGGGCCTTGGCGAGCTGCAGGTCGCCCTGATGGTTGTTGCCGATCTCGCCGATGATGTACGAGGGTTGCGCCTCGCCGATCACCCGGTCCCCGATGCGCACCGTGGCCATACCGGGGGTCGCGATCGCGACCAGTCGGCCACGCTCGTCCACCACCGGGATGCGGTCCACACCCGGACGGATCAGGGTGCTCACCTCCGACAGCGGAGTGCCCTCGGAGACCGAGAGGAAGGAGCGGTTGGCGATCGAGCCGGCAGCACGGGTCATGTCCGGTGCGGTCTCGGAGATCAGCCAGCGGCGCACGTCCCCGTCGGACAGGGATCCGGTGACGGTGCCGTGCTCGTCCACCAGGAAGACGATGCGGGACTGGTTGGCGCTGATCTTCTGCAGCGCGGCCAGGATCGAGTCCTGATCGGAGGCGACGAAGCCTGCGGGGTGACGGTCAAGGATCATGCGGTGGTGCTCCATCCGGTGCGTGCGAGCATGCGCTCGGCTGCCGCGACGTCCGCCTCGGTGTCGATATCGACCCCTTCGAGCTCGTCGAGCACGAACAGGGAGATGCGGCCGCCAATACGGTTTCGGGTCTCTCGGTACACGTGGGGGGCCGTGACGTACAGGCTCCCGTTCTCGAAGTAGTGGTGCTGGCCGACGGTGAGGTCCTGCCGGCGTGGGCGCGCCGTCCAGTCGTAGTCAGCCCGGGGCTGCTCACCGTCCGTCTGCGGCAGGTGCCAAAAGAACGGCGACTGCGGCAGCACGCCGATCAGGGAATCGCAGCCGCTGTCGCGGAACTGCGCGACGGCCCGGTCCAGGGTGCCGGGCAGGCGCACGGGTGAGGTGGCCTGCAGCAGCATCACGGCCTCCAAGTCGATCCCCTGCGCTTCGGCGACGTCCATGGCGTGCAGCAGCACCGGCTCGGTAGCGGTGGTGTCCTGTGCCAGTTCAACGGGTCGCTCGATCACGCGGGCGCCGTGTTCACGGGCCACGCGGCCGATCTCCTCGTCCTCCGTGGAGACCGCGACGATCAGGTCCGACTCCTCGGTGGTGGCCAGGGCCTGGGCGATCGTCCAGGCAATCAGTGGCTTGCCACCCACGGGCAACAGGTTCTTGCGGGGGATCCCCTTGGAACCGCCGCGCGCCGGGATCACGCACAGCACACTCACTCAGCACCTCCGGGTCCGGCCGACGGGACAGGGCCGGCCGACGGGCCCGGCTCCTCACCCGGGAGTGGATCGACCAGACCCGCAATAGCGACGGCCGGCTCCCCGGTGCCGATGGGCAGGGCCGGGGTGGGGTCTCCGCCGTAGGGCTTCATGCCGTAGCGCTCCCAGAACTCGTGCACCCAGCGTGGGGCGCGCGGCGCGTAGGCCCAGGCTGGCCCGCCGCGGGCTGCGGCCTCGAGGATGCCGGTGGAGAACACCGCGACTACCGGCTCCGCCACCTGCCGCAGCGGCACATCGGTGGGAGCGAACTCGATGCCTCGCCTCTGCCACACCTGATGCTGCAGGCGCGAGAGCACGTCCGTCTCGGAGGGGTGGGGACGGTACATCGCATCGTGCTGGAGGCAGAACTTCTGTGCTGCCCCGCCGGTCACCCAGCGCGGCAGCTCTGCACCGTGCAGCTGGCCCAGGAACACGGGAGTGGCGTCGGCCGGGACCGCGGTGGTCTCGTGCCCGGCTCGCCACAGCAGCTGGGAGCCCACCACGGTGGTCTGCACGTCGTCGCGCCCAGACCTCCAGAAGTCGGCGTCGGCCTGGGTCCAGGCCAGCAGGTGCGCGTTCTCCGGCAGCGGCGGGGCGTACGGGGTGAGCGCGCCGTGCTGGACCACGTAGTGCGGCACGTCCAGCTTCCGGGCGATGCCGTCGGCCAGGGCGCCGGCGCGCAGGTGCGCACCCAGGCTCATCACGGCGTACGGGTCCACGGAGGTGAGCACGGCGCCCACATCGGCGGGGAGATCACGCCGGGACCAGTCCTCCGCACCGGGCAGTTCCACCTCCACACCCTTGGGGGCCAGCACCGCCACGTCACCGCGGGTATAGGGGATCACATCGGCCACGGAGGCGACCGAGGTGGGTGAGGCGGAGTCCAGGGCGATCAGCAGGGGCTTGGTGCGGCCGTCCTCCACCAGCAGGTCCCCGTCGGCCGAGACCCGGCGGTACAGGGTGACGCGGGGGATCTCCGGCTCGGCGCCGCGCAGACTGTCCACTGCTCCGACCACTCGGTGCTTGGTGCGGCGCAGCCGCTGCCGGGAGGCCTGCCAAGCCGCCCAGTCCTCCATCGATCGTGGGTACCTCAGCGCCATAGTGCGTCCACCTCCGTGATCCGATGGTCGAACGTGTGCTCCGCCAGAGTGCGAGCCCTGCCCTTCTCCCGCAGCCCTTCGGACCATACGCGGTCCTTCCGGGAGCGTTCACACAGCTCAGCGAGGTGATCGACGTCGGTCCACACCTCCACCTCAGACCCCACATCGTAGAACCGGGCCACCGATGCACGGTCCTCGAGGGACACCCCGGCCATGCCAGGCACCTCGAACGTGCGCATCGGGTGGTCAGTCTGCGGGCCGTGGATGTTCACCGAGGCCGACGACTCCCCCACCACCAGGTATGCCTCGGTGAGCGGGATGTCGCGGGACGCGGGGATCAAGGGGCGCTTCCAGCCCCAGGTGCGCAGCCGGTCCACGGGGTGGTGCGAGAAGTCCCGGCCCCAGGCATGCACCGGCAGGCCGCGATCGGTGAGATCCTGCAGGATCCGCACCCTGTCGGCGTGGGCAGCGCCCACGAAAGCGATCCGGTCGACTCGGCGACCGGTGGGCTGTGCACGGTGCGGGTCGAAGGCATCCGGCACCCAGGTGGCATCGACCCCGTGCTGCTCCCGCAGCATCGCAGCCTCGGACTCGGAGTAGGAGACCACCGGCCCGAGCTGTGCCAGGAACTCAGGGCTGTACGGGTGGCGGTGCAGGTCGTCGTACAGCCACAGGATCCGCGGGACGCGGTGGGCATCGAGGTGGGACCAGAAGCGGTCGTCCAGCATGTCCCCCTTGATCACCACCACACCGTCCGGGCGGGCGGCGGTGAGGTCGCTCAGCACGGAGTCCGTGACCCGGCGGCGTTCGCGGCCGGCATGGTCACCGGGCAGGCGCAGCTTGCTGGGCAGCTCCACTGTGGCCTTCAGGCGCGCCTTGTCCGTCACGGTCACATAAGCGTCATAGCGCAGGGTCACCACCTCATGCCCCGCCCGCTCGAAGGCCTGCGCGATGCTGGTGGCGTAGTCGTGGAAGGTGGGGGTGACCAGAACGATCTTCCGGGGAACGGTGGCGCTGGTCCTGCTGGTTGCATTCATCGTCGGTTCCTCTCGGCGACGGTGCCTCGGGCCGCATCGGAGATGACGCCCCACTGCTCGCGGAACGCAGCCAAGGGAGCGACGTCCCGCCCAGCCACTCGGCGGCCGGTGTTCCAGGCGAGATTGGCGAGGGTGGCGGCACGCAGACCCGTACGAAGGGTGCGGGGGCGCCCGTGCACCCGCGCGTAGCGATCGCGGCCAGCCACGAGCCACTGCCGCCGCCGGCCCTCCCCACCGGAGGAGCCGCCGCCCACGTGAGTGACGGTGAGGTCAGCGTCGTAGAGCGAAGGCACCCCGACCGCGCGAAGGCGGCGCTGGAGGTCGACCTCCTCGGCATACATGAAGTACAGCTCGTCCAAGCCCCCCACCTCACGCACCTGGGTCAGTGGCAGCAGCATCACGGCTCCGCTCACCCAGTCCACAGGGATCATGCCCGTGCCGCGCTCGGCGGCCATGTCGTGGCCCACCGCGCGGTGCAGCACGTCGCGGTGACGCTGGGAGGCCAGCGGTACCAGCCACTCGATGATCTGGTGGGAGGCGGTAGGGAAATACCGTGCGGAGTGACCGGAGATCCCGTCGGGCCCCTCGGCACGGCAGCCGACGACGGCCGGCTGCCACGGCTGGGCATGGGCAACCAGGTCACGAACGAAGCCGTCGGGGACCCGCAGATCGGAGTTCAACACCAGGGCCAGGTCCAGGCCCTCCCGGGCGAGCCGGTCAAGACCGGTGTTGACAGCGGCCCCGAAGCCCCCGTTGGTGGCGCGGCGCACCAGCTCCACGCCCGGGGGAAGGGCATTGGGGTCCACCGGCTCGGCGGTGGCATCATCCACGACCACCACCAGGGCGGGCCTTCCATCTGACGGCGTGCTCCCGCCTACCAGGGAGTTAAGTAGAGGCAGGACAGGCTCGATCGGCCCGTGCACGGGGATCACCGCACCGAGCCGGGAGGTCACTTCCGGCCGTCCTGCCCGGTGCTGCCGTCACCGGCTGCAGGCCAGCGGCGCGCGGTGCTGGCCCCGTGGCCGGGCAGCTGGGTGGTCTCCTCCGGGGGGACGGAGCGTCGGCCCCCGCGATGGCGCGACCTGGCCGGGGCGGCCGGGGTCTCCCCGGCCTCGACGACGAGGGCCTCGGGAACCGGCGCAGTCACTACATCATCGGGGACCTCCAGCTCGGCCTGCGGCCCGGTCTCCCATCCGTTGGCGGAGCCGTAGGCGTACCGCTTGGAGCCGTCGCCGTAAGGGGAGTAGCCGTACTCGGCGTCTCCGTAGGCGATGCGCTTCAGGCGGCTGGTGGAGGCACGGTTCAGCACCACGCCGAAGACGGTGCCGGCGACCTTCTCGATCGCCTCGACGGCCCGGCTCAGGCCTTCGACGCGGGTGCGGCCAGCGACGGCCACCAGCACCGCACCGTCGGCGTGGCGGGTGAGCAGCTGGGCGTCCGTCACCGCGAGCACCGGCGGGGCGTCGATCACCACGAAGTAGTGGCGGCCGAGCTCGCGGATCATGTCCTGCATGCGTCGCGATCCCAACAGCTCCGAGGGGTTCGGCGGGATCTGCCCGGCCGGCAGCACCGACAGCAGGCTCCCGGGCACCTCATGGATCACGTCATCGAGGGAGACGGCCCCGGCCAGCAGCTGGGACAGGCCCACGCCGCCGTCGATCCCGAACTCCTTGGCCACCTGGGGGCGGCGCAGGTCTGCGTCGATCAGCAGGGTGGGCTGCCCGGTCCCGGCGATCACCCGGGCGAGGTTCGCCGAGACCACCGACTTGCCCTCGGCGGGCGCGCTGGAGGTGATGACGATGGAGCGGGGAGGGTTGTCGACGTCCACGAACCGCAGGTTGGTGCGCAGCTTTCGCAGTGCCTCACGGGACTGGAAGGTCTTGGGTTCCGGCAGCGTGCCGGACTTGGACCGGGTGAAGTCCTTCATGTCGGGCAGAACGCCGAGGACGGGAACGTGCAACTGATCGGTGAGCTGGTCCACCGTGCGCAGGCGCGAGTCGTTGCGGCTGCGCAGTACAGCCAGTGCCATCGCGGCGAGCAGGCCGGCTGCGGCCCCCACCATCAGGTACTTCTCACGGTCGGGGGACGACGGGGCACCGGGGGTGATGGCCGATTGGTACGGCACCAGCCGGTCACCGTTGCCGGGCTCGAGCATCTCGGCTTCCGCGGCCACCGCCTCGATGGACGCATTGGCGATGGCGCTGGCGTCCTCCGGGCTGGCGGCCGAGGCGGTCACGGTGATGATCGGCGCGTTCGGGTCCAGCGAGGTGGCCAGAGACCCGGCCACCGCATCGGGGCTCGCGTCCATGCCGAGTTCGTCGACAATGGTCTGGCCCACTGCGCGGGTCTGGAACAGCGGCAGGTAGAACTGGGCCTTGGAGTACTGCCCCTGAGTGGAGTTCATCGGATCGTTGCCAGCGCCGGAGGCACCCCGAACGAAGCCGAGTGCGCTGGCCTGGTAGACCGGCGCCTTCGTGTAGGAGAAGCCGTAACCGGCCGCCGCACCCAGCACAGTCAGCAGGATCAGCAGCACCGCATTGCGCAGCAGTAGACGCAGGAAGTCCTCGATCGTCACGCCATGGCCCTTTCCTCGCATCTCTGACGTACCTTCGCACCGTCTGCATGGCGGGGCGCGCAACGGCCCGCCATCATTGAACAAGCAGACGGTTCGCCCTCTTTATCCTAGGGCGTGCAGGTGCGCCGGAGTGCAAGGTCCACCACAGAGGGCGCTTACTCACCCCCGCCGGCTGTGCTGATCAGCGCGGGATGTTGCGGATATTGCTGGCTGCCATGTCCACCATCCTGCCCACGCCACCGCCGAGGACGACCTTGGTGGAGGCGGTGGCGAAGCCGCGGATCTGCTCCGCGGTGATCTTCGGCGGCATCGAGAGGGCGTCGGGATCGGTGACCACGTCGATCAGCATCGGCCCGGGGGTGGCCAGCGCCGCCGCGAGCTCCTTCTTCAGCTTCTTCGGGTCGGTGATCCGCACCGAGGGGATCCCTGCGCCCTGGGCGATGGCGGCGAAGTCGACGTGCTCGTGGTCGGTCTCGAAGTCAGGAATGCCCCCCACCAGCATCTCCAGCTTCACCATGCCCAGACTGGAGTTGTTGAACACCAGGATCTTGGTGTTCAGCTGGTGCAGCTTCACGGTGAGCAGCTCACCCATCAGCATGCTCAGGCCGCCGTCGCCGCTCATGGAGATCACCTGGCGGTCCGGGAACGCGGCGGAGGCGCCGATGGCCTGCGGGAGGGCGTTGGCCATGGTGCCGTGGTGCCAGGAGCCGAACAGCCGGCGCTTGCCGTTGGGGGTGATGTAGCGGGCGCCCCATACGTTGCACATCCCGGTGTCCACGGTGAAGATCGCATCATCATCGGCGACCTCGTCCAGCACGGAGGCCACGTACTCGGGGTGGATCGGGGTCATCTTCTCGACGTTCCTGGTGTACGCCGCGACCGCCCCGGTGAGGGCCTTGTGGTGCTGCTTGAGCATCTTGGAGAGGAACCGCTTGCTCTTCTTCACCTTGATCAACGGCATCAAGGCCTGGATGGTGAGGGCCACGTCGCCGTGCAGGGCGAGGTCCAGGGGCGCGCGGCGGCCCAGGCGGGTGGCGTCGGCGTCGATCTGGACCAGCTTGGCGTCGTCGGGCTCGGGCAGGAACTCGCTGTAGGGGAAGTCGGTGCCCAGCAGGATCACCAGATCGGCCTCGTGCATGGCCTCGTAGCAGGCGCCGTAGCCCAGCAGGCCGCTCATCCCCACGTCGTAGGGGTTGTCGTACTGGATGATCTCCTTGCCGCCGAAGGCGTGACCGATCGGCGCCTTCAGCGCCCCGGCCAGCGCGAGCACCTCCTCGCGGGCGTCCTTCACCCCGGCGCCGACGAACAGGGTGACCTTGTCGGCCTGGTCGATCAGCTCGGCCAGACGGCCGACCGGCCCGGGTGCGGGCTGCACGGCGCCGAACTCGGTGGCCAGGTCGCGGGTGAGGGGGCCGGAGACCTCCTCGTCGGCGATGTCGCCGGGCAGCACCAGCACCGAGACGCCCTGCTTGGCGAGGGCGGTCTGGGCGGCGATGTGCAGCAGGGTGGCGCCGTGCTGGCCGGAGTTGATCATCTCGCAGTAGTGGGAGCACTCGCGGAACAGGGTCTCCGGATGGGTCTCCTGGAAGAAGCCGGTGCCGATCTTGGCGCTGGGGATGTGGGAGGCGATCGCGAGGACGGGAGCGTTGTCGCGGTGGGCGTCGAACAGACCCTGGACCAGGTGGGTGTTGCCCGGCCCACAGGAGCCGGCGCACACGGCGAGCTTCCCGGTCACGCGGGCCTCGGCGCCGGCGGCGAAGGCTCCGGCCTCCTCGTTGCGCACGTGCACCCAGTCGATGCCTTTGGTCTTGCGCACCGCGTCCACCACAGGGTTCAGCGAGTCGCCCACCACTCCGTAGATGCGCTCCACCCCCATGTCCCGCAGCTGGGTGACGAGAAGTTCGGCGAAGGTGGTGGTGCGTGCCATGGAGAGCCTCCTGGAAGTCGACGGGGGGATGCATCGAGCATAACGCCGTGACCTGGTCACGCCCCGACCGGGTGGTCCCAGAGGGGGATAACGTGCGGCACCGGCCTGGAGTGCCCCGCCGACGGCAAGTCAATAGCAATTGCTATACTTCGTTCATGTCGTCCTTGGCTGAGATCGCCCGCGAGAGTGACGAGGCGGTGCGCGCCGCACGCCAGCGTCTGGTCGCAGCCGTCCGCGAGGCATCGCGCAACGGCATGACCCAGTCGCAGATCTCGAAAGAGACCGGCCGGAGCCAACCGGAGATCTCACGACTTCTGCGATTCCATGGAACGAGCCCTCTCGCGCGCCGGCTTCGCAACTCTCGCCCTGAGATCCAGAGGATCCTTTCAGAGGTCGGTGGCACCGACATCCGCGTGTTCGGCTCGGTGGCCACCGGGAGGGAGGACCAGGATTCCGACGTCGATCTGCTGTTCACGATGGCAACCCCGCTCAGTCTGATGCAGCTCAGTCGGCTCGAGGGGGAGATCAGTGCACTGATCGGGGCATCCACCGATCTGACCCCCGACTCAGCCCTACCCCCTCACCTGAAGGAGCGCGTTCTCGAAGAGGCGGTACCACTGTGAAGCGCGAGCGCCGCAGAACGACCGCGGAAATACTCGGGGATGCGCTGTACCACCTGCGGCTCGTCAGCAGATACGCCACCCGCGATCTCGATGACCAGGTGACCATCGATGCCATCTGCACGCGGTTGTCGGCCGCCATCGAAACACTGGAGCGGCTCGAGCCGGACTCGCGTCGTGCGCTGTTCGGATCCGATTGGTCGGCGATGTGGGGAATGAGGAACCGCATCGCCCACGGTTACATGCTGATCAACGGGGATGTAATTCGTGCCACCGTGCGAGAAGACGTCCCTGTGCTCATCGGGAGCATCGAGGCTCATCTTCGCTCGGCCTGACGTGATGCTCCCGTAGCCTCTCGGCTCCTGGCTCAGGCCCCCGGATGCTCCCCGGCGCTACCCCCATCTCCATGCCGGGGGGCGGCATCTCCGCCCTCGCGGCGCAGCCGCACTGTCTTCACACGTCGGTCGTCCATCGCCGTGACGCGGATGCGAGCCCCATCGGCCCCGGCTCCGACCTCGACCTCGTCGCCCACGGCGGCGATGCGGCCCAGCTGCGCCATGACGTAGCCGCCCACGGTCTCGTAGCCGCCGGTGTCGGGCAGGGCGATGCCCGTCTGCGACTCGAACTCCTGCAGGATCAGGCCGCCGTCGATGTCCCCTCCGGGCACAGCCAGGCGGTCCGGGTTGCTGGGGGACCAGGCGTCGGCGTCGAACTCGTCGTAGATCTCCCCCACCAGCTCCTCGAGCAGGTCCTCGAGGGTGACGATCCCGTCGGTCCCGCCGTACTCGTCGACGACCACGGCGATCTGCTGGGCCTGGGCCCGCATCCGGTTGAGGGCTCGCAGCACCTCGACGGTGCCGGGGATGTGCTCGATGGGCCGGGCCAGGTCCCGCAGGCGCACGGCGCTCGGGTCGTCCACCAGCATCATGTCGCGCACGTGGGCGAAGCCCAGCACGTCGTCCACGTCCTCCCCGGTGACCGGGTAGCGGGAGTAGCTGGTGGAGCGGATCTCCTCGCGCACCTCGGCCACGGTGTCGCCGCCGTTCAGGAAGTGCACCTGCGGGCGGGGCCGCATCACCTCCACCACGGTGCGCTCGGAGGCGTCGAACACATCGGCCAGCACCCGCGACTCGGCCTGGTCCAGGGCGTCGGAGGTGCGCACCATGGAGCGGATCTCCTCGGCGGAGACGGCCTCGCGGTCGGCATCCGGGTCACCGCCCAGGATCCGCACCACCAGGTTGGTGGAGGCCGACAGCAGCCAGATCACCGGGCGCATCAGCCTGCCGAACACGCTCAGCGGCGGGCCCACGATCCGGGTCATCGCCAGGGCGTTCTGCATGGCCAGCCGCTTGGGCACCAGTTCCCCGAACACCAGCGACAGGAACGCGATCACCAGCGTCATGCCGATCAGGGCGACCGTGCTCGCGGTGGATTCGCTCAGGCCCGCGCCCACCAGGGGCGGCACCAGGGAGGGGGCGATGGTGGAGGCGCCGTAGGCGGAGGAGAAGAATCCGGCCACCGTCACGCCGATCTGCACGGCGGAGAGGAACAGGTTGGGGTTGCGCACCAGGCGGGCGGTGCCCTCCCCGCGCGGACCGCTCTCCTCCAGCTGCTTGATCTGCGATTCGCGCAGGTTCACGATCGCCATCTCGGTGCCGGCGAACACGCCGCCGATCACCACGAACAGCAGCACGAGGGCGAAGTTAGCGAGAGCGGACCAGTCCATGCCTCAACCGTAGTCCCGCCGGATCCGTGCTCCCTCCAGGATCACCCCTTGATCGCCCCGAAGATGACGCCCTTGGTGAAGTGCTTCTGCACGAACGGGTAGACCATCAGGATCGGCACCAGCGCGAAGACCACGATCGCCATCTTCACCGCGAGGCTGGAGGGACGCTGCGCACTGCCCACGCCGGCCGGGGTGAGCTCGGAGCCGGGCAGCTCCACGCCCTCCAGCACGTAGGAGCGCAGCACCATCTGCAGGGGCCACTTGCCGCTGTCCTGCAGGTACAGCATGGCGCTGAAGAACGCGTTCCAGTAGCCCACGCCGTAGAACAGCGCCACCACGGCGATCACGGCGGTGGACATGGGGAGCACGATGGTGGCGAGGATGCGGAACTCGCCCGCACCGTCGATGCGCGCGGCCTCCAGGATCCCGGGGTCGATGCCCATGAAGAAGGCACGCAGGATCAGGATGTTGAAGGCCGAGACCGCGCCAGGCAGGATCAGCGCCAGGTAGGAGTCGATGAGCCCCAGGCCGGAGACCACCAGGTAGGTGGGGATCATGCCGGCCGAGAAGAACATCGTGATGATGAACAGGAACAGGATCGGCCGGTGAAGCAGGGAGTCGGTGCGGCTGAGCCCGTAGGCCGCCATCACCGAGACCACGGTGGACAGCAGCGTGCCGACGGCGGTCACACCGATGCTCACCAGGATCGACTTGGTGACCACCCCGCCGGAGAGGATGGAGCTGTAGGCCGCGAGGGTGAGTTCCCCGGGGATCAGCACCATGCCGCCGGCCTGGTTGATGGTGGCATCGCTGGACAGGGACGTGAGCACCACGGTGTACAGCGGCAGCAGCACGGCCAGCACGATCAGCCCCAGGACCAGCACCTTGCCGACCTTCTCCAGGATCGTGGGCTCCTCGTCCCAGGCGGGGCGCAGCGCCTTGCCGGGGCCCTTCTTCATGGGGCCGCCGCGCCGTCCCAGCCAGCCGCCCGTGGTGGGCGCGGTGGTGCGGCCGTCGGCCTCCTGTGCGAGAGGCGGGGACTGGTCGGCGAAGCCGGAACCGGGCGAGGTGGCAGTCATTTCGTCTCCCTCCGGTAGACGCCCGCCTCGCCGAAGGCGTGGGCGAGCTTGTTGGCACCCAGCACCAGCAGCAGCGAGACGACGCCCTTGATCAGGCCGGCGGCAGCCGCGTAGGACCAGTCACCGCCGATGACGCCCTGGTAGTACACGTAGGTGTCCAGCACCTCGGCCGCTCCGGGGCCGACGGCGCCGCGCTGGAGGATCAGCTGCTCGAAGCCGACGGTGAGGGCATCGCCCAAGCGCAGGATCAGCAGCAGGATGATGGTGGGCCGGATGGCCGGCAGGGTGATCGACCACATGCGGCGCCACTTGCCCGCGCCGTCCACCGCAGCCGCCTCGTACTGCGAGGGGTCGATGGTGCTGAGCGCGGCCAGGAAGATGATCATGCCCCAGCCGGCGTCCTTCCACACGGCCTGGGAGGTGACCAGCAGCAGGAAGGTGTCCGGGTTGGTCATGATCTCGATCGGCTCCATGCCGTTGGCGCGCAGGAGCCGGTTGATCAGGCCCGCCCCGCCGAGGATCTGCTGGAAGATCGTCACCACCAGCACCCATGAGAAGAAGTGGGGCAGGTACACGATGGACTGGATGGTGGTGCGGATCCACGGGGTCAGCACCGAGTTCAGCAGCAGGGCCAGAGCGATCGGCACCGGGAAGAAGAAGACCAGCTGGAAGCCGGTGATCATCAGGGTGTTGACCACCGCGTCCCAGAAGGCGGGGGTGCGGAACACGCGCGTGAAGTTGTCCCAGCCCGCCCAGGGGTTCTCGAACAGCGCCACGTACGGCGAGTAGTGCTGCCAGGCGATGATGTTGCCGAACATCGGCACATACATGAACACGACCATCAGCGCGACGGCGGGCAGCACCATCACCAGCAGCGGCCAGTCCCGTCGCAGCCGCTTGGACAGCGGGATCTTCCGACGCTCCACCCCGCTGGAGGCCCCGCGGCGCGCCGAGCCGCGGCCGCCGCTGGCGGCTCGGCGGGCACTCGCCCCGCCGGGCCCCGGCGGGGCGGCCCCCGCCGGGGCACCGTGCGCGGTGCTCACTTGTCCAGCTCGTCGTAGATGCCCTGGTAGTACTCGCGCATCCTGTCACCGCCGTTGCTGCGCCAGGTCTCCACCGCGGCGTCGAAGTCGTCCATGGTCTTGCGGCCGCGCACGATGTCCTTCTCCAGGTCGTACATCGGCTGGTCCAGGGAGGCGTACTCGGCGGGCTTGGGGACCTGGTGGCCGTAGAAGGGTCCCTCGACCATGTACTGGGTCTCGCCCTTCATCCACTCGCAGTACTCCTCCACGTGCCCCGGATCGGCGAAGTCGTACTTCGCGAGCGGCCCGGTGACCAGGGTGGACAGCACGCCGGGGTGCTCGGCGGCGAGCGCCTCGGTGGCCTCGGGGACGCCGCCGTCACCGCGCTCGAAGTGCACACCCTCCTTGCCGAAGTTCACCAGTTCCCACTCCTTCGTGCCGAAGGGCGCGGCCAGGTAGTCGGCGATGCCCAGCAGCTCCTCGATGCGGGCCTCGTCGTCGGACTTCTTGAGGAAGCTGAAGAAGTTGGCGGCGCTGCCGGTGTAGCGGATCGGGTCCCCGCCCTTGGCGGACAGCCCGCTCATCGGCACCTGCCGGTAGTCGGGGTTGGAGGCCTGGACGCGCTTGGTGGCCTCACCCCACGCGCCGACGCCGTCGTAGTGGATGGCCACCTGGCCGGATTCGAAGCGCTGCTTGGCGTCCCCGGTGTCAGCGGCGACGTCCGGGTGGACCAGGCCCTTCTCGAACAGCTGGATCTGGAACTCCAGCGCATCGCGGTACTCCTGGGTCTCCCAGCGGTAGATGAGCTGGCCGTCATCGACGCGCCAGTCCGGTGGGGCACCGAACATCAGGTTCGGGGCGCCGGTGTTGAGGTCGTTGGTGGCCCAGCGGTTGGCACCGGGGTCGGTGAGCTCCTCGCACACCGCCAGGAACTCCTCGGCGTTGGTGGGCGCCTCCAGGCCCAGCTCCTCGAAGATGTCACCGCGGTAGAAGATCGCGTCGGTGACGATCTCGCCGGGCACCGGGATGCCGTAGAGCTTGCCCTTGAACACGCCGAACTGCCAGGCGGCGGTGGGGAGGTTGGCGAGGTTCTTCCACTTGGAGATCTTGTCCCCGCCGATGAAGGGCGTCAGGTCCTGGAACACGGACTCGACGGCCTGGTCGAACCGGGCCGGCGGGTTCCAGCCGAAGACCGAGACCCAGTCGGCCACGTCGTCCGGGGAGGCGAACACCGCGGCCTGCTTGTCGCGGTAGTCGTTGCCGGTGGTCATCTGGTACTCGAGCTTCGACCCGAGCGCTTCGTCCAGGGCCTGCGTGTACGCGTTGTTCAGCCCCGACTGCACCGCACTCCAGGTGGGCACCATCAGGGTGAAGGTGTTGCCGGAGCCCGGGGGCGCATCGACCGTCTGCGGGAGATCCTCCGGATAGGAGGTGTAGCCCGGGGTGGAGCCGTTCTCACCGGGGATGTCGGGCTCGACGGCCGTCTGCTCGGTGTAGGTGGGCAGCTCCACCTCGGCGTTGGAGGCGACGTCCTCCGCCGCCTTCTCCGCCGGGTCGCCGCCGCCACAGGCCGCGAGCGCGGGGAACGCCGCCGAGACGCCGAGGGCCCCCAGGAGCGCGCGCCGCGACGGGGTGAATCGTTCAGGGTCGACCAGATGGTTCATGGGAAGCTCCTCCGTCACAGCCGCGGAACGGGCAACTCCGCCCGCTCCGGAGACCAGCAGAAACGCGGGGATGGGAACCCCCGCAGGTCACACCGTTGTTTACCGGTCCACGACTTCGTAGGCTAGGCGCAGGGCACACGGATGGTCAAGGATGGGCCTACCGGGGGGTCGAGCGGCGCCACCCCCGGGGCCGATGGGAGGGACCAGCCCCATGAGCAGCATTCGCGATGTGGCAGCGGCCGCGGGCGTGAGCCGGATGACCGTGTCCAATGTGATCAACGGTCGTCACCACAAGGCCTCCGCGGAGACGGTGGCCCGGGTGCTGAGGGCCATCGAGGAGCTCGACTACGTGCCGGACGCCCCGGCCCGCTCCCTGGCCGCCAACCGTTCCCGCATGATCGGCCTGGTGCTCCACCACCCCAGCCAGTCGCGCGCTCTGCTGGAGAACCCGCACGACGCCCTGCTGCTGGGGGCGGTGGGCCAGGCCGTGACCCGGGCGGGGTTCTCGTTCATCCCGGCAGCCAGCCGGGACGTGGTCCGGGCCGCCCGGCGATTGGGCTCGTGGCGGGTGGACGGGCTGATCGTCTACGGCTCGGTGGCCGACGAGATCAACGACCTCACCCGCACCCATCCCCGGCCGCTGGTGTTCCTGGACAACTACTCGCGCCGTTCCGAGGTCCCGGTGGTGGGAGTGGACGACGCGGGCGGGGGTCTCGCGGTGGGGCGGCACTTGATCGAGCACGGTCACCGGGCGATCGCCTTCGCAGGCCCGTTGACCGATGCCCCGGGCGTGGTGGCGCGCCGCTACGAGGGTGTGCAGCGGGCGATCCTGGAGCACGCCGCGACGGGCGGCGGGCTGCAGGGCGCCGCCCATCTGATCGCGGTCCACGCCGACCACCACCCGGGCTCCGCGGTACGCGCGGTGGATGAGATCCTCGCGCATCCGGAGCGGCCCACGGCCGTCGTGGCCTCCAGCGACGTGCTCGCGGCGGAGATCCTGGGCGAGCTGCTGGACCGCGGCATCGCCGTACCGGGACAGATGTCGGTGGGGGGTTTCGACGACTCCCCCGTCGCCCGGTGGGTGAGGCCGCAGCTGACCAGCGTCGCCCAGGACATCGAGGCCAAGGCGAGGGCAGCGGTGGCGATGCTGGCGCGTCTGATCGACGGTGAGCAGGGCGAGCGCCCCGGCGGTGGGCCTCCCATGGTGGAGCGACTGCCCATGCGGCTGATGGTGCGGGAGAGCACGGGGCCGGCGCCGCGCCACTGACCCCGCTCAGCAGCGGGTCACATATCCCCACTCACAGCAGCGGCAGCAGCTCCTCCCACACGGCCCGCAGGATCTCGGAGCCGGGCTTGCCCTCGAGGTGCGAGGTGATCGCCACGCAGGCCTCCTGCTCCGGCAGCACCACCAGGAACTGGCCGAAGGCGCCGTCGGCCCGCCAGGACTCCCCCACCGAGCACTTCCACACCCCGAAGCCGTACTTCCCGCTCTCGGGGTCCTCCTCGCCGGTGGGGACCCAGGCGTCTGCGGCGTGCATGGCGCGGATCCACTCGCCGGGCACCAGGCGCGTGCCCGGCTCGGCGGCCCCCTCGGGGGCCATGCCCTCGCCCAGCAGCAGCCCGCCGATCCGGGCCACCTGCGCGCTGGTCAGGTGCAGGCCGGTGGCGCCCCAGGTGAATCCCTGGCGGTCGGTGAACCACTGGGGGTTGAGGATCCCCAGCGGCTCGAACAGGCGCGGCATCAGCCAGTCGCGCAGGCTCTGCCCGGTGCGCTCGCTGATCACGCGGGCCAGCATGAAGGTGGAGCCGTTGGAGTAGACGAAGCCGTCCCCGGGCTGGGCGGAGAGGTCGGTGCCCAGGAAGTGATCGGTGAGGCCGGGGTGCTCGCGCTCCTCGTCGGAAAAGGCGGTGACCGGGGAGCCCGAGGTCATGGTGAGCAGGTGCCGCAGGCGCACCTGGTCGATCCCCTCGCCGTACCCGCGGGTGGCGGCCCCGTCCGGCCCGGCGCCTCCGGTGGGGGCCGGCAGGTGGTCGACGAGTCGGTCGTCCAGATCCAGCAGGCCCTCTTCCCGGGCCAGGCCCACGGCCAGGGTGGTGACCGTCTTGGAGATCGAGTAGAGGTTCTCCGGGGTGTCGGACCGGAACAGGTGGGTGACGTCGGGCCTGCCGGGGCGGATCACGTGGACAGCACGCACGCCCAGCTGCTGCTCGACGATGCGCTGGCGCAGCGGCAGCAGCAGCAGCGGATCGGGGACGGAGTCGGAGGAGCTCATGGATACGAGACTAGGGCGCGATCACGGACCTTGGTACGGGAAGGAGTGCACGAACTCCCTACTTCGGTCTGATGCCCGTGGCACCGGCCGAGGGCCACACTGGCCGCAGCACACTCACGTGTCCCTTCCCCGAACGGTGCGCAGCGATGCGCCCCGAAGAACGAAAGGTGCCAGATGGAGACCCTCCGCCGGTACGTGTTCCCGATCGTCTGGATGATGATCTTCGCGGTGATCGCGCTGGCCCTGGCCAATATGGCGTTCTTCCCGACCGGAGCGACGGTCACCGAGGAGGACCCGCTCACCCCCACCGCCGATTTCGACCAGTACGCGACCGTGGTCCCCGAGACCGGCGACATCACCTCCACCCTGAGTCTGGACGCCGTGGTGCAGCCCGATGCCGGCACGCCGGTGCTGGCCAAGCACTCCGGGGAGATCACCAAGATCTGGGTGAAGAACGGGGACATGGTCGCCAAGGGCGACCGGATCCTGCAGGTGCGGGTGCCGCAGGATCCGGTCGCGGTGGAGTCCGCGTCGGGGGACCCGGCGGCACCGGGGCCCGACGGAGAGCCCCTGCCCGCCCCGGCGCCGGACCCGGCTCCCGCCCAGGAGTATCTCTACCTGAACCTCACCGCCCCCGAGGCCGGCCGGATCACCGGGCTCACCCTGGCGGAGTGGCAGAGCACCACCGCAGGCCAGACGGTGGCGACCCTGTCGCCGGGCACCTACTCGATCGTCGCCGGTCTCAGCCCGGAGGAGCAGCTGCAGCTGCTGGACCTGGACATCGAGGCCACGGCGGAGCTTCCCACCGCGGCGGAGCCGGTGCCCTGCACAGCCCCGACGATCACCGAGGACGCCACCGTGCAGGAGCCCACGTCGCCCTCGGAGCCCGAGGCACCCCCGGGTGTCTTCGATGAGTACCCCGGGATGGAGCAGGAGCAGAGCTCGGGCACCTCCGCGGCCCAGCTGCGCTGTCCCGTCCCCGAGGGAATCAAGATCGTGCCCGGGCTGTCGGTGAAGGTGTCGGTGGACCTGGGCTCCGCCAGCGGTGTGATGACCGTGCCCACCACCGCGGTGGAGGGCAACGGCACCGACGGCACCGTGTACGTGATGGACGAGGCCACGGGCGAGCCCACCCCGGTTCCGGTCACGCTTGGCCTGCGTGGCGAGGGCGTGGTGGAGATCGTCGAGGGCCTGGAGGAGGGCCAGGAGATCCTGCAGTTCGTCCCGGGGGTGGACAATCCCGAGGGCGCCATGGTCGGCGGTGAGATGTGGTGACCGCACCCCACGAGGGACGCATACCGCTGCTGGAGCTGCGGGACCTGACCCGCTCGGTGCGCCTGCCCAGCCGGGACATGCTGCACATCCTCCAGGGCATCGACCTGACAGTGGAGGCCGGGGACCATGTGGCCGTCGTCGGTCGCTCCGGGTCCGGCAAGACGACCCTGCTGAACCTGCTGGGGCTGATCGACCGCCAGACCGGCGGCGAGCTGCTGTTCGACGGCAAGGACGTCTCCCGGTTGTCCGACGCCCGCCGTGCCCGCCTGCGCGGGGCCTCCATCGGGTTTGTGTTCCAGCAGTTCAACCTGCTGGAGCGGCGCACCGCGCTGGAGAACGTGATGATGCCGATGATGTACGGCACCGCCCGGCAGTTCTGGCGCCGCGAGCGTTCGGCGATGGAGATGCTGGACCGGGTGGGTCTGGCCGACCGCGCCCACCAGCTGCCCACCCGGCTCTCCGGCGGTGAGCAGCAGCGGGTGGCGGTGGCCCGAGCGCTGGTGCGCCGGCCGCGCCTGATCCTGGCCGATGAGCCCACCGGCGCGCTCGACGTCACGACCGGCGAGGCCGTGATGGCGCTGCTGGACGAGATCGCCCGCGACTCCGATGCCGCCCTGGTCACCATCACCCATGACCTGCAGGTCGCCGCGCTCTCCCAGCGCGCGTACCTGCTGGACGAGGGCGTGCTGCACCCGGTCACCAGCAACCATGCCCGCGAGGCACTGTCGGCCACCGTGGGCATCCGCTCCGGCCGCCGCGAGGTGGAGGACCTGGCCGAAGCGGGTGTCGGAGCGTCGGCCCCAGCGAGCGCCGGGACGTCAGCCCCTGCCGTCGAGGCCAGCCCGCGCGCGAGCGGTGACGCGGCATGACCGGTCTGATCGCCCCCATCGTCGAGGCCTACGGCGAACTGCGGGTCAACAAGGGCCGCATCATGCTGGCGCTGATCGGCGTGGCGCTGTCGGTGTTCATCCTGACCGGCGTGATGGGCGCCGGCGGCATGCTGGGCAGCGCCCTGGAGCAATCGGTGGAGAAGTCTGCCGGCCGTGCCTCCGTGGTGGGTGTGTACCACGTGGGAGGAGGTGGGCCGGAACTCACGGCCGACGAGCGTGACGAGATCGTGCTGGAGCAGATCGACCGCCTGGGGATCGAGCACCGTACCCGCGTCATCAACACCCTCGTAAGGGCACAGACCCGCCAGGGCGTGCAGACGATCGAGCTGCAAGGCGTGGACCCGGGCTACGCCGACATCTACCGGGTGCGCCCCGAGTCCGGACGGTGGATCGCCGACTCCGACCAGAACCGTCTGGCCCCCGCGATCGTGGTCAACCAACCGGCGTACGAGCTGCTGGGCCGCCCCGCCATGGGAACTGAGCCCATCACCCTCTACGGGCAGGCAGGGAACCAGCAGGCCGTGCAGGCGGTCGTGATCGGGGTGCTCCCCGCTGATCCCACCACGGACTGGGGCCCCACCGCCTACACCGCTGCGGGCAGCATCGACGAGATGCCGGGGATGGACCAGCCTGGGGCCATCACCGCGGAGTACCGAGCATGGGTGCCCCCGGAGCAGGCCCAGGCCGTGTCGAACCGGCTCTCCCAGGTGCTGGCCGACACCCCGGCGGGGAGCTTCGAGGCGGCCCAGTACTCCGCCCCCATGGAGGGTTTCGAGGTGCTGCAGCGGGCGCTGATCGCGGTGGCGCTGGCGATCCTGGTGCTGGGTGCGATGGGCCTGGTGAACATCTCTCTGGTGACCGTGCGGTACCGGGTGCGGGAGATCGGCATCCGCCGCTCCTACGGCGCGACCGGCGGGCGGATCTTCTTCGGGGTGCTGATGGAGTCGGTGGTGGCCACCGTGGTGGCCGGCGCGGTCGGCGTGATGGGGGCCGTGGCCCTGGTCAAGGCCCCCTTCGTCACCGACTACTTCCGAGGCATCGGCCTGGTGGACCTGCCGCCGTTCCCCGTGGGCGCGGTGGTGGCCGGTCTTGCGGCGGCAACCCTGGTGGGCGTCCTGGCCGGTGCCCTGCCCGCGATCATCGCCACCCGCATCAAGGTGATCGACGCGATCCGGAGCTGAGGCGATCCCCCGCTGAGCCGTGCCGCCGCGTCGTACCGAGGCGGGGCAGAGGGGCCGGGGCCGATGACGGGCAACGGGCAACGGGCAACGGCCGACGGGCGACGGGCGACGGCCGACGGGCGACGGCCGACGGGCGATAAATCATGTGGCCGTGGCGGCCACAGCTGGCTACGGTCGACGCATGGCGAATTCCCTGATGGTCCGTGAGCACAGGGCCGATCCGACGGAACTGTTCCACCTGCCCCAGCCGGTCGACCTTCGCGAGCTTCGGGAGCAGGACCTCGACGCGGCCGCAGAGGCATACTGGCTCAGCCATCACGGCTCCTCGTCCCAGATGACGATCGAAGAGGCCACAGCCGACGTGCGCGCTGCCTGGCAGGGGGAGTACGGGCTGTGGTTGCCGGACGCCTCGCTCGGGGCGTGGCGGGGGGACGAACTGCTCGGCGCGGTCCTCACCGTCAGGGACGCCCCCTGGGACGATGCACCACCCGGACCGTTCATCGTTGACCTGTTCGTGATCCCCGCCGCGCGTCGACAGGGGATTGCCCGCGCTCTCGTCACTGCCGCGGTCGGTGCCGTACGCGAGCCGGTGGCCCTCCGAGTGGACGACACCGCGCCCGCAGCGCGTGCCCTCTACCTGCACCTCGGGTTCCGCGAGGTGGGGTGAGGCTGCGCGTCCGTGGGGCGACGACGCGCGCCCCAGCGCAGCTCGGCGGGCCGGCTCAGACCGCGACGATCGGCGGCAGCGGCTCGTCGGCCGCTCGGGTGACCGGCTCGGCGAGGGTGAGCCCGTCGCGTCGGCCGATGAGCACGCAGGCCACCGCGGTGCCCACGACCAGGGCCACGGCCCCAGCGATTCCACCGGCGAGCGCCGCGGAGGCGGGCGCGCCGCCGGCCAGGGCCGCGTTCGAACTGCCCGGGGCGGCCGAGGCGGCGACCATCGCCGCGGCGCCCGAACCGATACCGGTGCCCACCGCGAGGCCGGAGGTGAGGATGCCGACGACGGTCGTCGTGAGGCTGAGCAAGAAGGGCAGTTCGAGGCCGCCGCTCTTCCAGGCGAGGATGCCGGCGCAGGCGGCCAGGGTGAGGGCGGGAATCAGCACGGCGGCGCTCCATTCACGCCCGATCAGCACGATGCCCATCGCCGCGAGGATCGGGAGGACGGGGCTGCGCAGCCAGGTGCCGAGGGCCTGCATCACCAGTCCGCGCATCGTCAGTTCCAGGCCCGCCACCTGCAGGGGCGCAAGCACGGCGGTGACCAGTACCAGTGCGAGCACGGCACCGGTCGACGGGCCGGGCGCGTCAGGGCCCGCCTCCACCGGTGCGAGGGACCCGGCCAGCGCGGCCACGCCCACCGTGATCACGCCACCGGCGATGACGGCCAGCGCTGCAGGGGTCGAAAGGACGCTGCGGCGGTGGGCGGCCACCGAGAACGCGGTGCCGATGGGACGCCACCCGCCCGCGCGCACGCCGATCAGACCGGCCGGCAGCCACAGCGCACCCATCGCCAGAGCGAGGCCCACGTCCAGCGGGCTGGCGGGGTCACCGCTGGTCACACCCAGGGCGACGTTGACCCCGGGCACCAGGGCCAGCAGCAGCACCACGGTGACCAGCAGCGCGGACGCCATGATCACGTACGACGCGAAGGCGGCGAACACTGTCAGCAAAGGCTTGGACCATGCCGACCAGGGCTCGCGCAGGGTGGCCATGCGGTGGTACGCGGTCATGCTGCGCGCCGCGATGCGAGACGCTGGCGGCGCTGCTCGTGCTCACGGGCCTGGGCGGCGTGCGCCTGGGAGGCCGCGGCCGACAGGCCGAGGTCATCGATGGTGAGCGCCTGGGCCAGGGGTCCGAAGGGATGCTCGCTGGTCATGGTCGCGCCGGGGCCGACGTGGATCAGCTCGCCCGGGTCCATCAGGCGCCAGCCTGCGTCGTCGTCCATCGGCTCGCTGGCAATCACCACGGAGCGCACGTCCTGCAGGTCCTCGCTGTCCACGCGCAGGGGGTCGGAGGACTGCTCGAGGGGCTCTCGGGGATCAGCCGCGGTGGCGGAGCGCTCCAGCACCCACAGCTCGTTGGTGGCGGGAAGCCGCACGGCGATCAGTTCGTCCCCGCGCATGGCGAGCAGGTTCACGGAGTACACGGGCACGTTGCGGGCGATCCAGTCCAGCGCTGCCACCACCCCGTCGTGCAGGTCGTCGCCGTGGGCGGCGACCTCACCGGTGACCAGGGCGGCCATCCATTCGCTGTCGGTGGTGCCGTGCACGTGGTGGGCCGTGCCCAGCTGCCGCACGCGCTGCTTCATGCCGGAGGTGACCTCGAGGACCCCGTTGTGCGCGGAGACAATGCCGTCCTGCACGAAGGGGTGGGTGTTCTCAGTGGTGTGCTGGGTGCCGCTGGACAGTCGCACGTGCGCGATCATCGAGCGGGTGCGCACCTGCTGCGCGATCCGGCCGAAGCGCTCGGAGCGGTAGGCGGCGATGGGCCGCTTCCTGACCTGCACCTGCCCCGTTGCCTCGTCCACCCAGGCGAGACCGGTGCCGTCGGCGTTGAAGCGGGACTGGGTCACCAGGGAGTAGGGGGCATCCATCAGCCACATCTGGGCGGTGACGGGCTGGTCGGCGTGGAGAGCGAAGAGTCGGCACATGTCGGCGTCGAGTGTAGGCCGGGTGGCGGCGATCTGCAGTGGGCCGTGAGACAGACGGGACGAAGTGCCTCACAGGTCACGTGGGCACCCGGGCCATCCGGGCTGCAGCTTCCGTTGCCCCGCACCGACGCCCCTCGCCACCTCGCCCACACCGACACCCCTCACCGACGCGTCACACCCGGGAAGGAACCGGGGCCGGCGCACGTTGAGCAGTGGTCGTGAGCGAGAGAACCAACCGCACCATCGGCATCCTGGGCGCGGGCAAGGTCGGCACCGTCCTGGCACGCCTGGCCGTCGCCGCAGGCCATGACGTCCTCATCGCCGGCTCCGGTGACCCCGGGAAGATCGAGCTGATCGTGCAGATCCTGGCCCCGGGAGCGCGCGCCACCACCGCCCGGGAGGCCGCCGCCCAGGCCGACATCGTGGTCCTCGCCCTGCCCCTGGGCAAGCACGCCACCATCCCAGCCGACGCCCTGGACGGCAAGCTCGTCATCGACGCCATGAACTACTGGTGGGAGACGGACGGTGAGCACGAGGAGTTCTCCGCCCCCGCCGCCTCCACCAGCGAGTTCATCCAGCGCCAGCTGCCGGGTGCCACCGTGGTGAAGGCGCTGAACCACATGGGCTACCACGATCTGGAGGACCTGGCTCGGCCGCGCAGTAGGAGGGTTCCAGGTGCGGGCGGTGCGACCCCGCGCGCAGCCATCGCGATCGCAGGTCCCTCGCCGCAGGTGGATGAGGTCGCGGAGTTCGTCGACGAGCTGGGCTTCGACCCGGTGCTGATCGGGGGTCTGTCCGACGGGGTGCGTCTGCAGCCGTTCACCGAGGCCTTCGGCGCGACCATCGATGCTGCGGAGCTGCGCGCCATGGTGGCGCGATTCCCGGAGACGGACCGCGGCCGCGAGGTGCTCGCGGCACGCGAAGCCCGCACCGACGACCCGAGGCGCGCTGCCGTTCACGAGGCTGCCGACTGATCCGGCGCCTCGGGAAGCGATCCCCTGGCGGTTCAGTCCCCTGATCCGGCACGGGCCCGCCCTGAGCCGCGCAGTCGCTGACCGGTGCCCCTGGCCGGTTCCCACAGCCCCAGACCCTCGCGGCGGGAGTACCACCACCACAGTCCGGCGGTGATCAGCAGCGTGGGCAGGGTCGAGGTGAGCAGCGCGATCGGTGGGACGGCGCCCTGCTCGAGCGGGCTCACCATCGTCGGTGCCAGCAGTAACAGGGACCAGTTGTTGGCCGCGTGCAGCATGATCGGCAACTCCAGCCCGCCGGTCTTCCAGGCCAGCAGGCCCATCGCTAGCGCGAACACCGCGAGCAGGTGTTCCTCAGCTGGCCATCAGGGTGCTGGAGCTGGGAGGCTGAGGCCATGACCCCCAATCCCTCCATGGAGCTCCATGCCGCTCTGAGCCGCGCCCGGATGCTGTTCTCGATGCTCTCCTCCCCGAAGCTGCGCGCCGCCCTCGGTGCACGGCTCACCGGACGGGAGCAGATCGACATCGCGGATCGTCCCACCGGTGCGGAGCATCGCAACGGCACCAGGGATGCCGCCCACACGCGGAGCAGCAGCACCGACGCTCCTCTGGACCGCATCGACTGGTTGCGGGCCGACGGTCAGGTCGATGCCCCGATGCTGCGCGAGGTGGTCGATGCCCTCAGCCTGATGCGCTCCTCGGACGCCATCCTGGAGGTGCCCCGGCTGGAATCCCTCCCTCCACGGGAGGTCGACCGGATCGCAGCCTCGGGCCGCATCGCCCGCATGGTGTTCGAGCGACTCGGAGCCGACGGTGCACTCAGCGAGGCGGAGCTGAACGCAGGGATCTCGATGATCGCGCCGGACCCGGCGCTGGTGCGGCGGGATGCGGTGGACTCCGGGGTGCTGGAGCGGACGGCCGACGGGAGCCGCTACCGCCTCGCGCAACTCCTGCAGCCCCCGGTCCCGCTGCCCCCGGGGAGCCCGGCCCTCACCAGCCCAGGGGCTCGCTGAACGCCTTCGCCAGGGCGATCATCCGCCCGTGGAAGTGCGCCGCGGCGGGGAACTGCGCAGCCCACGCGGCGTTCACGGTGAGCCGCACCAGGGTCCAGGCCTGCACCCGGTCCAGGTCGAGGCCGGCCTCATCGGCCACCACCTCGGCCCGCAGCCGCACATGGGTGCGGAAGGAGTGGGCGCGTTCGGCGGCGTCCTCGCGGTTCCACACGATCGGTGCCACCGCATACGCCCATTCACCTGCCACGGGCTTGGGGTCGATGGCGAGCCAGTCCCCTCGCTGCGGATCGAGAGGGGCGAGCACGTTCATGTCGTGCAGGTCCTCGTGCACCATCCGGGCCTGCGGAGCATCGACCAGCAGGTCATCGAGGACGGACAGGGCCTGCTCGGTGAGCCGGCGCGGCACTGTGGGCCGGGCCTGCGCGAGCTCCCTGCGCCACTGCTCCGCCTTGGCTGCGACGGTGTCCAGCTGCGGCAGGGCCGGATGGTCCAACACCCTGAACAGGCGGCCGATCTCCTCGCACGCCTCGAGTATCGGGACGGTGGTGAGGTCGCGGTCGCCGTCCAGTCGCTCCAGCAGCAGTGCACGGTCTGCGGGGGATGCGGCCAGCATCCTGACGGCGCCGCGCCCGGCCCAGGCTCGCAGCGCCAGGTGCTCGGTGGTGGCCTCACGGTGCGGCCAGGTGAGCTTCAGTGCGGCCCGCTCGCCGTCGTGCCGGCGGACCGGGAGGACCAGCGCGTTCTCCCCGTACCAGGAGTCGCCGTCGAGTCGCAGGTCCCAGCAGTCCAGGCAGCGGTCGACCAACGCCGGCAGGTGGGCGAGCCAGGTGTCCCCGTCGATGCCGTCGGAGCCGCTGCGGTCATCGGCCGGGCGTCGAGCGATGCGGGTGTTGAAGCCTTCGGGGATGCGCATGATCGGCCCAGCCTACGGGCTCGTCTTCGGGCCACGGCCGGGAGCTGCCCCCCTTGGGGCACGCCGTTCAGCGCGAGGGGCAGGCGTCCCTCATCGTCGCAGGGAGCGCAGGATGGACCGCACCATCTTCACCACGGTGGTGACCACGAAGACGCCGAAGACCAGCATGAAGACCGAGGGGGCGCCACCGACCCCGCCCGACGTGCCCAGGATGCCGAAGAAGGTGATCGCGACGTAGCCCAGGACCACCAGTGAGATCACACTGGTGACGATCCCCCCGATGGAGGTGGCCCCGCCCCGGGATCGGCCCTCCTCGGCATCGGCAGTGCCGAAGCTGCGTCGCCAGTCGGTGCTGGGCCCGGACTCTGCACCGGAGCCGAACTGCGGGCCGAACGACGAGGGATCCCGGCCCGCGTCCCGCGGGACGTCCGCAGGTTCACCATGGTCGAAGTCGGCGGACCACCCCTCGCCCCTGCCGCCGGCGCCACCGGTTCCAGCGCCGCCGGGGTCGTCCCACCGTCGGTCGCTCCCGCGGTCGTCCGCGCCCCGCATCCAGGACGGGTCCCCCTGCGGTCCGTGCGCTCCGGACCCGAATACACCGCTCATGGTGCCGAGTGTAGGGGCAGCGGCGGGAGCGGACACGTTACCGTCGAGGCATGATCCATCTGCGCGACGATCAGGTCCGTGACCTCCTGCCCTCCCCCACGGACGCTGTGGCCCTCATGCGCGAGACGCTGCTCGCGCTCGCCGACGGCTCGGCCTCGGTGACCCCGAAGTCGCAGGTGGTGCACGAGGAGGGCGGCTTCGCCAACGCCATGCCCGCCGCCTGGCCGGAGCGCGGCCTGCTGGGCATCAAGTGGGTGACGATCACCCCGTCGAACCGTGCGCACGGCAAGGAGATGATCGACGGCCTGATGGTGCTCTCGGGCGCTGACGGCTCCACCCGCGCCGTGATGGACGCCGCCGAGCTGACCGCCCTTCGCACCGCCGCCGTCACCGGTGCCTCCCTGGCGCTGGACAACCGCCCGATCGCCTTCCTGGGAACCGGGGTGCAGGCGCGCTCGCACGCCCGCGTCATCGAGGCGCTGGGACGCGGCCCGCTCTCCGTGTGGGGGCGCCGGGCCGGGGCACTCGAGGACCTGGTCACCTGGGGCAGGGACAACACGCCGAACCTGGAGATCCGCACCACGACCGACCGGGCCGAGGCGCTCGCAGGCGCGGGGGTCGTGATCAGCGGCCTGCCGATCGGGCTGAGTGGCAGCGAGCTCGCACCGGGCGAGGTCACCGCCGATGCGACCCTGCTGCCGCTGGACTACGCCTCGGTGGCCGGTGCCGAGCTGGCCAGCACCGGCACCGTGGTGGCCGACGACCCCGAGCAGTACGAGATGCTGCGTCCTCTCAAGCACGGCGAGGACTACCCGCGCGCCACCGGGGCCACCGGTGACCTGCTGCGCGAGGGGCGCCCGGATGGCCTGGTGGTCGCTCAGAACCTGGGCAGCGGCCTGGGTGACGTGGTCCTCGCCGATGCCGTGGTGCGCAACGCCGGCTGCTGATCAGGGCTCGGCGGTCTGCGGCCGCTCAGGAGCACTTCCGGATGCCTCCCCTCGTATCCACGGAACTCTGATCTGCACGTGGTCTACTTCCCCGCATGTCCAGAGCCATCGCAGTGCCGCTCAGCTGCTCCGTCGTGGTCCCGGTGAAGGACGATGCCGAGGAGCTGGGCGGGCTGCTCAAGGCACTCGGCCGCCAGACCGAGCCGCCGCTGGAGATCATCGTGGTGGACAACGGATCGAGCGACGACAGCGCCCGCATCGCCGCCGGGGCCGGCTGCCGCGTGCTGCACGAACCCGTTGCCGGCATCCCCGCTGCGGTCGCGGCCGGCTACGACGCGGCTGTGGGCGACCTGATCCTGCGCTGCGACGCGGACTCCCGACCCCGCCCCACCTGGGTGGCCGCTCACCGCCGGGCCCATGCCACCGCTGCACAGGCCACCGGGGGCACATCCGTCTGCACCCGACCCCGGGTCGTGGCGGTGACCGGTCCGGCGAGATTCCGACTGCCCGCGCCGCTGGACCTGGTCACCTCGGCGATGTACCTGGGCGGGTACGTACTGGCCGTGGGTTCGGCCCTCGGGCACCCGCCGCTGTTCGGCACCACCATGTCCCTGCGCCGCGAGTGGTGGCAGGACGTGCGCGACAGCGTCTCCCGCAGCGCCGACGTGCACGACGACATGGACCTCTCCTTCAGCGTGCTCCCCCATCAGACAGTCCGCGTCGCCTGGGACGTCGCCGTGGACATGTCGCCGCGGGCCCTGCGCTGGGGCCGCCCGGCGGATGTCCGTGCGCGTCGTGCGTTCGTCACCCTGGCCCGAGCCTGGCAGCGGCAGGCCCCGTGGGACCGCTGGGCCGACCGGCTCGCCCACCGCGGCCTGGACCCGAGACGGCTAGGCCGACGACGGCAGGAGACCGAGCATCGGACCAGCACGCGCAAGACCGAAGCCAGGCGTGCGCCGCACACCTCCTCGCAGCGACCGCGGTGAGGGCAGTCGGGCGTGCCGTGCTGCGCCTGGCCGTGCGCTGGTCGGGCCTGCTGATGGCGGCCGGGCTCGCCCTGGCCGGACTGTGGGTCGAGGCGGCCGTGGCGATGCTCGTCGCACTGGGGCAGGTGCTGGCCTGGCGGATGCGACTGCCCCGGGGCTGGGAGGCAGCGGCATCGATCACCGCCATGGTCGCGGCCCTCAGCTCCTACCTGCACCTGTACGAAAGATGGACCTGGTGGGACCTGCCGGTCCACGCCGCCCTGACCGCGGTGGTCTCCGTGATGGCGGCCTGGATGGTCGATGTGCGCTGGTGTCGGCGCGCCTCCCCCCGCCCCTGGCTGATGGTCATCAGCGGTTTCCTGCTGGCCCTGGTGTGGGAGGTGCTGGAGTGGTGGGGGCACCAGGTGGTGGATCCGCGCGTGCACATCGCTCCGGCCGACACCGCCGGCGACGTGATCGCCGGGGTGCTCGGTGCCTCCGCGGCCGCGTGGTGGTGGCACCGTCGGTCGGCTGCGGGACCGTCCGGGCCGGTCCGATCGCCGTCCCGGTCTGCCCGGGCCTCGTCAGACTCTGCGTCGACCCGCCTCGGGGCCGGCAGGTCCGTACGATGAACCCATGGATCCCCGTCGACTGCTGATCTTCCGCACCGTGGTGCGCAACGGCTCCATCGGCGCCGGTGCGCGGGAGCTGGGGTGGACGCAGCCCGCGGTCTCCCAGCATCTGGCCGCGCTCGAGAAGGAAGTGGGCACCCAGCTGCTGCTGCGCTCCTTCTCCGGTGTGACCACCACCGAGGCCGGCACGCGCCTGGCCGCCCACGCCGAGGCCATCGCCGCCCAGCTGCACGCCGCCGAGGAGGAGCTGGCCGACATCACCGCACTGCGCCGCGGCACCGTGCGCTTCGCGACATTCCCCTCGGCCGCCGCCGTGCTGCTGCCGCCCGCCCTCGCCCTCCTGCACCGCACCAGCCCGGACCTCGACGTCACCTTCTCCGAGCTGGAACCGCCGGATGCGGTGGCGGCCGTGCGCGAGGGGGAGGTGGACCTGGCCCTGGTGTTCCGGTACCCCGGGTCCGACGTCGACGCCGAGGGCACGCTGGAGTGGACCGGTCTGATGGAGGACCGCGTGCTCGCTGTACTGCCCAAGGACCATCCGCGCGCAGACGATCCCGACCTCCGCCTCGCGGATCTCGCCGAGGAGCAGTGGATCGCGGGTTGCGAGCGGTGCCGGGCGAACCTCCTGGCCAACGCACGCCGCGCCGGGTACGAACCGCGGGTGCGGCACTCCACCGACGACGCCACCGTGGTGCAGCGCCTGATCGTGCATGGGGCAGGGGTGGCACTGCTGCCGGAGACGGCACTGGAGGCGTACCCCTCCGACGATGTGGTCTCCCGTGCCTTGCCGGATCTGGACGACCGCACCATCGGCATGATCAACCGCAAGGGCGCCCAGTCGATCCCTTCGGTCGCAGCGCTGCGCGATGCGCTGGTGTCCGTGGCCGACGAGCGCTCCGTCTGCGCCGCGCACATCTGAGGCCGGCGCGTGCGATCAGTGCCCGGCGGGGCTCCCCCTGAACCCACCGTGCACATCTGATGCGCCCCCGGGGTCCCGCCGGGCTCGCTCCCGGTCAGCTCCGCCGAGCGAACTCCCCGATCACCACGTTCCAGGTGCGCATCGTGGCCTCGGCGATCAGTCCTTCCCGGCGGAAGGGGTCGTCGGCCAGCACGCCCTGGGCGTCCTGAACGTCATCACCGCGCACGATCAGCAGGGCGCCCGGGTCACCGTCGGCCAGCGGCCCGGACAGCAGCAGGCGGCCGGCCTCGTACTGCTCCCGCAGGAAGGCGCGGTGCTCGGGCCGGACCTCGTCGAGACGGGCGGCATCGTCGACGTAGCGGTAGGTGACGGCGTAGGTGGCCATGGATGCTCCTTCACTGGGATGCGGGACAACGACGTGGGGCACGGAACTCACGACCGACGCTACCTGCTCCTGGGTGGGTGCGCCGGGCTGGGCCTGACCGGAGATCGCCCCCACGGCCGCGGATCAGCCGCGCCTGATGCACCGCCTGGCCGGTCAGGGACGCAGTGGGAAGGGCGGCTTCGATCCGCTGCCGCTGCTGGCCTTGGAACCAGGCCCCGGCCCCACCGGGCCCCGTATCCTGACCCGGCCAGCACACCTGCAGCCCGAACGGCCCCGGGCCGCCCTTCCCGAAAGGCCTGCCATGCCGCGCATCAATGCCCCCTCCGTGGCAGAGCATCGCGCCGCCCAGGAGCGGGCTCTGCTCGATGCCGCTCACGCGATCCTCGAGGAGACCGGAGAGGCACCCACCATGGCGCAGGTGGCGGCGCGTGCGGGCCTGGCCCGCCCCAGCGTCTACCAGTACTTCTCCTCCCACAAGGCGCTGCTGCAGGCACTGGTGCGGGACGTGTTCCCCCGCTGGACCGAACGGATCGCCACCGCCATGCGCACCGCCCCCACGCCGGGTGATCGGATCCTCGCGTACGCAGCCGCGAACATCGAGCTGGTCGCTGAGGGCTCCCACGCCATCGGCTCCGCGCTGGCCGCCATGGCCCCGGGGGAGGACGTGGGCGAGCAGGCCGATCAGATGCACCGTGCCGTGCAGGAGCCGCTGGTGGCGACGCTGGTGGAGATCGGTGTCCCCGCACCGGAGGACGTGGCCGAGCTGATCAACGCGATGGTCCACAGCGGCACCCGCATGCTCGATGCCGGCCAGAGCGCCCCGCAGGTCATCGCCCACCTGGAGACCGTGCTGCGCCCCTTGGCGGAGGCGTACCAGCCCCCCGGCACGGTGACACCGCCCGCCTGTGGCAGTCCCCACCCGGCCACACCCGTGATGGGGGAAAGAAGGGTCGGGACGCGCTAGCTGGCTTCCTGGGTGCGGCTACCGTCGGAGGGGGCGAGGGCGCGATGGATGGTCGACTTGCTGACCTCGAGGGCACTGGCAATCTGTGCGAGGCTCTGGCCGCTATTACGTAGGCGCATGGCGGCCTCGATCTTCTCGGGGGTCATGGCCGGCGGCCGGCCGGAGGGGGTTGTGGATCGTTCACGGTTTCGGAACAGGTTCTGCGACGGGTGCTCCTGTGGCTTCGTTCGCTTGGTGGCGGGGTTTTTGCAGCGCTCCGTGGCGGTCTTGTTGCCGCGATCACGCAGGACTGGCTGCAGGTAGGTGTCGCGGTCTGAACCGAGAGGGGTGCGCCCGGTCGGGGCCGTTTGGATCGCTGCCGCTACGTCAGAGTCCGAAGGCTCCGCCGCTGACGAGGATCACGATGCCGAGGCCGATGAGAACGATGGGGAAGAGGATGTGCTCCCAGCGTTCGAGCACTTCGGCGATCGGGGGGCGGGTGGCGACGAACTTTGCCAGGGCCACCAGGACCGCGACGAGCGCGAGGAAGACGATGCAGTAGGCGACTACTGCGAGAGGTTCCACGCTGAGGAAGACAGGGGTGTAGACGCCGATGTTGTCGCCGCCGTTGGCAAGGGTGACGCCTGCGACTGTCCACACGCCGACCTTCTTGCCGGCAACCTTGGCCTCGTCGTCATCGTCGTCATCGTCTCCGCGCCAGGCCTGCCATGCGGCCCAGAGGCCGAGGCCCAGAGGGATGAGACCGAAGTACGGGATGGCTGCCGAGGGCAGGAATGCTCCGGCGCCGATGGTCACCAGGACCGCGGCACCGAGGATGCCGGCGAATCCGAGGTACTGGCCGGCCAGAATGCGGGCGGTAGTGCCGCGCTGGCCTGCCCCTCGCGCGAAGAAGAGGGAGAGCACGATGATGTCGTCGATGTTGGTCGCTGCGAACAGGCCCATCGCCTGCAAGACCGAGGTGAGGATCATGCGCCCTCCCCAGCTGCGTCGCATCCGGGAAGCGAGCAGGCGGGATCGATGCACGGGGCGTCTTCGTCCACTGCCAGGGTGGCATCGACCAGTGCCGTCAGCGCCTGCGCCAGGTGCGAATCGGCGATCTCATATCGTGTCCGACGACCCTCGGGCTCGGAGACGACGATCCCGCAATCGCGCAGGCATGCCAGGTGGTTGGACACGTTCGGGCGTGTCAGGTCCAGATCTCGGGCCAGTTCCGCCGGGTAAGCGGGATGGTCGAGCAGGGTCA
>NZ_JALXKT010000019.1:0-45852 GCF_025144775.1 Brachybacterium sp. p3-SID957
CGCGAACAGAGCGTCCAGCTGCCCCGAGGCCTTCAGCTGATCGACCAGATCCCGACCAGTGGGCTCACCACCGGCCTGCTTCTTCTCATCGGTCATGGTCATGATTCTTACCGTTCCTCTCGGTACGGCTTACACAGACCATCTGACACGCCCGCCCAGGGCGCGTGCGGCCTCGGCCTGGCCGCGGTCCACCGAGTTCAGACCCGAGCGGATGATCTCGGCCAGGTAGGCGCCCTCGTTCAGCCCCAGGCCGATCACGGCGGCCCAGAAGGCGGTGACCAGGTCGCGGGTCGAGAAGGAGAACAGCTCCGGTCCGAAGGGCACGCCTACGGCGATCTTGGGGACGATCACGGTGAACAGGCCCCAGAACACCAGCTGGGTGTACACCGGGATGCCGCGGAACACGAAGATGTATCCCCAGCTCACCGCGCGCAGCACGGGGTTGTCGCTGCGGCGCATGATGGCGGCGGTCAGCGCCACGATGGTGCCCAGCACCATCGACAGCAGCGTCAGCAGGAGCGTCCAGCCGACGCCCTGGACCACCTTGACGTCCAGGATGTAGGTCGCCACCGTGTCCCACTCGAACACCGGATTGGTGATCAGGAAGTTCACCAGGGCGAGGGTCAGCAGACCCACCACGACCGCGGCGATCCAGGTCCCCGGGCGCGGAGCGGGGCGGGCATGGATGGGGGTGACTTCGTTGCCGGCGGCGTCGCGCAGGCCAGGGGTGTCGGAGACGGTGCTGCTCACGGTTGGGGGTCCACTTCTGCTCGTTCGATCATGCCGTTCTCGTTTCCCCAGGCCGCGAAGATCTCGCGGAGGTGGCCGGAGTCGATGAGGTACTGGACGGCCCCCCGCAGGGCCTCGGCGAACTCGGGCTGGTCCTTGGGCACGACGATGCCGTTGAGTGCGGACTCCTCGATGTCGCCGATCTGCTCGAGAGTGCCGCGGGAGCGGGCCACTGCGTAGGCGGTCACCGGGGAGTCGGCCATGAGGATGTCCCCCTTGCCGCCGGCGACATTGGTGGCCGCGTCCGAGTTGGAGACGTAGGCCAGCATGTCGTACCCGGGCCTGCCGGCATCACGGCACTGGTCGGAGCGCTCCAGGGACAGCTCCTCCTGGTA
The DNA here is from genome assembly GCF_025144775.1 of Brachybacterium sp. p3-SID957. Lineage (NCBI taxonomy): Bacteria > Bacillati > Actinomycetota > Actinomycetes > Micrococcales > Dermabacteraceae > Brachybacterium > Brachybacterium sp. p3-SID957. The sequence continues at coordinate 1,125 of NZ_JALXKT010000019.1, forward strand.
GGTGCCCACCTGGAGGGCGACCCGCTTGCCGCACAGGTCGGCCGGGTCGATGTCGTAGGGGTTCCCGGTGCGCACGGCATAGGCGATGCCGGCCTGGAAGTAGGAGACCATGCTGACGTTCTCGAGCCGTTCGGCGTTGATGGTGAAGCTGGAGATCCCCACGTCGTACTTGGAGCCGATCGAGGGGATGATCTGCGCGAACACCGCTGATTCGGTGCGGGTGGACAGGCCCAGCACCTGGCCGATGGCGGCGAGCACGTCCATGTCGTACCCGACGGCCTCCCCATCGGAGCCGACGAACTCGCCGGGGGCGTAGTTCAGGGCGGCACCGTTGATGAGCTCTCCGCGCTCGCGGATCGGGGCGGGAACCATCGCAGCCAGGTCGTCCTGGCGCTCAATCCCGCTGAGGTCCACCTCGGGCACGGTGTTCGACTCGGCATCGAGGCGCTCACTCGCCCGGGTGCAGCCAGCGGTCACCGACGCCGCGGTGCCGACGAGGACTGCGGCCGGCAGGGCTCGCAGCAGGGTCCGTCTGGGGGTGTTCACGCAGCAAGCTTATGCACGCCTGCGCATACTTCTGTGCTCCACCCGCGGAATGAGAGAGGCCTAACATGCCGCTTCGACGCGAGCGCGGAGCGCCGCGGGCAAGCCAGGGACGCGAGCGCGGACCGCCGCGGGCAGGCCAGGGACGCGCGGGGCGCGATGCGGGGCGCGCCAGGGACGCGCGGGGCGCGATGCGGGGCGCGCCAGGGACGCGCGGGGCGCGCTGAACCCGCAACCAGGGACGCGAGTGGCGATCCGCCCGTCGGCTCAGAACCCCATCGACATGCCACCTGTGGTGGTGGCAGGCTCCTCATCGGCGGTAGCGTCCTCGGCGTCCAGGTCCGTGGCGGCGCCCTCGAACTGGGAGCGGTACAGGCGCGCGTAGGCGCCGCCCTGCTCGAGCAGCTGGTCATGGTTGCCCTGCTCGACGATGTCGCCGTCCTCCATCACCAGGATCAGATCCGCATCGCGGATGGTGGAGAGGCGGTGGGCGATCACGAAGGAGGTGCGGCCCTCGCGCAGGCGGTTCATCGCGTTCTGCACCAGCACCTCGGTGCGGGTGTCCACGCTGGAGGTGGCCTCGTCCAGGATCAGCAGGCTGGGGCGGGCCAGGAAGGCGCGAGCGATGGTCAGCAGCTGCTTCTCACCGGCCGAGAGCGAGGTGCCGTCGTCGTCCACGACGGTCTCGTAGCCCTCGGGCAGCTGGCGCGCGAAGTCGTCGACGTGGGTGGCGCGGGCCGCCTCGATCACTTCTTCATCGGTGGCGTCCAGGCGGCCGTAGCGGATGTTCTCCATCAGGGTGCCCTTGAACAGCCAGGTGTCCTGCAGCACCATGCCGGTGCGGGAGCGGAGCTGGTCGCGGGTGAGGTCGCGGATGTCGATGCCGTCGATCGTGATGCGGCCGCCGTCGACCTCGTAGAACCGCATCACCAGGTTCACCAGGGTGGTCTTGCCGGCGCCCGTGGGGCCGACGATCGCCACCGTGTGACCGGGGTCGGCCACCAGGGACAGGTCGCGGATCAGCTCGCGGTCGGGGCTGTAGGAGAAGCGCACGTGCTCGAACTCCACGCGGCCCTCGCGAATGCCCGCCGCAGCGCCCTCCTTCTCGGTCTCAGGCTCCTGCTCCGTGGCGTCCATCAGCTCGAAGACGCGCTCGGCGCTGGCCACGCCGGACTGCAGCATGGTGGCCATCGACGCCACCTGCGACAGCGGCTGGGTGAACTGGCGGGAGTACTGGATGAACGCCTGCACGTCGCCCAGGGTGATCTGGCCCTGCACGATTCGCAGGCCCCCCACGATCGCCACCGCCACGTAGCTGAGGTTCCCCACGAACATCATCAGCGGCATGATCAGGGAGGAGACGAACTGGGCGCCGAAGGTGGCCTTGAACAGGGTCTCGTTGCGCTCCTCGAAGCGCTCGCCCACCTGATCGCGGCGACCGAACACGGTGACCAGGTCGTGCCCGGTGAAGGCCTCCTCGACCTCGGCGCCCACCACGCCCGTGGCGTCCCACTGCTGGGCGAACAGCTGCTGGGCCTTCTTGCCCACCACCCCGGTGATCAGCAGCGCCACAGGGATCACGGCCAGCGCGATCAGCGACAGCTGCCAGGAGATGGTGAACATCATGAGCAGCACGCCGATCACGGTGAGGATCGAGTTGACCAGGCCCGTGACGGTGTTCATCAGGGTGTTCTGGATGTTGTCGATGTCGTTGGTGACGCGGGAGAGGATCTCCCCGCGCTTCATCCGGTCGAAGTAGGCCAGCGGCAGGCGGTGCAGCTTCTCCTCGACCTCGCGGCGCAGGCGGTAGACCATCCGCACCAGGATCCGGTTCAGGGCCAGGCCCTGCAGCCACATCAGCAGCGCCGAGAGCACGAACAGGCCCACCGCCAGGCCCAGCACCTGGTACAGGGAGGTGAAGTCGATGCCCTGCCCGGGGGTGAGCTCCATGCCGGTGAGCATCTCGGCGAACTGGTCCTCACCCGAAGCGCGCAGACCGTCGATGATCTCCTGCTTCGAGGCTCCCGGCGGCATCTCCCGGGAGATCAGCCCGGTGAAGATGATGTCGGTGGCGCGACCCAGGATCTTCGGCCCCACCACGGACAGCCCCACCGAGACGAAGCCGATCAGGATCGCGGCGTACAGGTACTTGCGCTCCGGGCCGATCTCGCGGACCAGTCGCTTGGCCGAGGGCCAGAAGTTCTTGGCGCTCTGGCCGGGGCGCAGCCCCCGTTCGGCGGCCTTCTCACTGGCGATCTCCTCGGCCTCGGCGGCCTCGTCGCCGGCGACGACAGGCGCGGTGGTGGGCGCGTCGGGGGAGCCCCCGGGCGTCGCGTCAGGGTCCTTCCGACGGTTCCTGCGGCGGTCCTTCGCGGGGGTCTTGTCTGACGCGGTCATCAGGCCACCTCCTCCTCGACGCCCTGGGAGCGCACGATCTCGCGGTACGTCTCCGAGCTCTCCAGCAGCTCTGCGTGGGTGCCGCGGTCCACGATCCTGCCGTGGTCCAGCACCAGGATCAGATCGGCGGAGGTGATGGTGGTGACGCGCTGGGCGACCACCAGCACCAGGGCGTCGCGCGTCTCGGGCTCCAGGGCCCGGCGCAGCTTCGCATCGGTGGTGAGGTCCAGGGCGCTGAAGGAGTCGTCGAACAGGAACAGGGAGGGCCGGGCCACTAGGGCGCGGGCGATGCACAGGCGCTGCCGCTGTCCGCCGGAGACGTTGGTGCCGCCCTGGGCGATCGGGGAGTCCAGCTGCTGCGGCATGGCGGCCACGAAGTCGCGCCCTTGGGCGATGGTGAGGGCGTGCCACAGCTCCTCGTCGGTCGCGTTCGGGTTGCCGAAGCGCAGGTTGGAGGCGACGGTGCCGGAGAACAGGTACGGCCGCTGCGGCACCAGGCCAACACGATCCCAGAGCACCTGGGCGTGCAGGTCGCGCACGTCGTGGCCGTTGAGCCTGACGCTGCCCTCGGTGACGTCCACCAGGCGCGGCACCAGGTTCAGCAGGCTGGTCTTGCCGGCACCGGTGCCGCCGATGATGGCGACGGTCTGACCGGCGCGGGCGGTGAAGGAGATGTCCTCCAGCACGGGCTTCTCCGCGCCGGGGTAGGTGAAGGAGACGTCCTCGAAGGTGAGCTCGACCGGGCCCTGGATGTCGCGCAGCCCGTCGGTGCGCTGCACCACGCTGGTATCAGCCTCGAGCACCGCGGTGATGCGCTCGGAGGAGACCATCGCGCGCGGGATCATCATCGTCATGAAGGTCGCCATCATCACCGCGATCAGGATCTGGATCAGGTAGGCGATGAACGCGGTGATCGAGCCGATCTCCATCTGCCCGGCGTCGATGCGGGGCGCGGCCACGGCCAGCACCAGCACGCTGGAGATGTTGATGATGAACATGATGATCGGGTTGATCAGGATCATCAGCAGGCCGATGCGCCGGTTCAGGTCGGTGAGCTCGAAGTTCACCTCGGCGTAGCGCTCACGCTCGCGCTCCTCCCGCACGAAGGCCCGCAGCACGCGGATGCCGGTGATCTGCTCGCGCAGCACGCCGTTGATGCGGTCGATCTTCTCCTGCATCTGGCGGAACATCGGCGCGGCCTTGAGGATCAGGAAGCCGACACTGACCAGCATCACCGGGACCATCACGGCGATCAGCCAGGCCATCCCCGGCTCCACACTGAGCGCCAGGATCACCCCACCGACGCCGGTGACCGGCGCCTGGACCAGGAAGTTCAGGCCGAAGAAGATCAGCAGCTGCACCTGCTGCACGTCATTGGTGTTGCGGGTGATCAGCGAGGGGGTGCCGAACTCGCTCATCTCCCGCGGGGAGAAGCTCTGCACCTGGGCGAACACGCGCGAGCGCAGATCGCGGCCCACACTCATCGCGGAGCGGGCGCTGAAGTAGTTCGCGGCCACCAGCGCCACGATGTTCCCGAAGGACACGGCCGTCATGATCCAGCCCAGGCGCCAGATGGTGGGGATGTCGGCCTTGGCCACGCCCTCGTCGATGATGTCGGCGTTGATGGTGGGCAGGTACAGCGCGGCCATGACGCCGATGATCTGGAACAGCACCACCAGCAGCACCCACGGCAGGTACGGCTTGAGCGCCCTCAGGATGAGGCGAAGCAGTATCACGGGGCTCCTTCCAGGGGCGCACGGGCGCGGACGGGCGCGTTCGCGCGCCGCGTGAAGCATAGTCGAGACGGCCGACAGACCACCCGTGGACGTCCGGGCAGTGCCCGTTACCTTGTGAGCACCCCGATGGACGGGGTTCTGGTCGCTCGGCCGGGTATGGCTTTGTTGCCCTGCCATCAATGGTCCGGGGGGTGTTGCCGCCCGGTCGAGAGACACGCGTTGACCGCTGATAGGGACACGGCCCAGCACTGCTGAGGTCTCTTCGTAACGTGGGTGCCGGCATCGGGTGTCAAGACTGCGACCAGCGATGATGCTCCAGGGAAGGACAGCATCATGGAAACCAGATTCGCGGTCGTCATCGGACTGGACGTCGGGAAGACTGCCCACCACGCGTGCGCGCTCGATCCGGACGGGAACAAGCTGTTCGACAAGCCCCTCCCGCAGGACGAGACCAAGCTCCGCGAGCTGTTCACCCAGCTGCAGAACCACGGCGAAGTGCTGATGGTGGTCGACCAGCCCAACACCATCGGAGCGTTGCCGATCGCGGTCGCCAGAGACTCCGGCTGCTCCGTCGCCTACCTGCCAGGCCTGGCGATGCGGAAGGCCGCGGACCTCTATCCGGGCAGGTCGAAGACCGATGCGCGCGACGCGTTCATCATCGCTGACACCGCCAGGACCATGCCCCATACCCTGCGCAGCGTCGATCGTGACAGCGAGGTCCTCTCCGCACTGAAGGTCCTTGCCGGCTTCGACGAGGACCTCGCCCACGAGACCACCAGGGCACTGAACCGGATCCGGTCGCTGCTCACGCAGATCCACCCCGCGCTCGAGCGAGTCTTCGCCGGCGGGACCCTCTCGACCGGGCTCGTGCTGGACCTGCTGGAGAAGTTCGGCGGCCCCACCGGGCTCAACACTGCTGGTCGAGGCAGGGTTCTGAGGTTCGCCCGGGCCCACTCGCGTCGTGACCCCGAAGTGCTGATCGATCAGATCTTCACCGCGCTCGCGGAGCAGACCGTGGTCGTGCCGGCGACCGCGGCAGTGGAGCTGGTGATCCCGAGAGTCGCTGGCCAGGTCAAAGAACTGAAGGACCAGCGAGCGACCGTGGCGAGGGAGGTCGAGGGCATGTTGGAGGACTTCCCTCTCGCCTCGGTCTTGATGAGCATGCCGGGGATCGGCATCAAGACCGCCGCCCAGATCCTCCTGAACATCGGTGACGGCACCGCGTTCGAGAGCGCGGGCCATCTCGCGGCCTATGCCGGGATCGCACCGGTCACACGACGATCCGGCACCTCGATCCGCGGAGAGTTCCCCGCCCGCTCCGGGAACAAACGCCTGAAGAACGCGCTGTTCTACTCCGCCTGGGTCGCCACCCGCTGCGACCCGATCTCCAAGGCCTACTACGATCGCAAACGTGCCGAGGGCAAGCGTCACAACGCTGCCGTGATCTGTCTGGCACGCCGCCGCTGCAACGTCATCTTCGCGATGCTCCGCGACGGCACCTACTACCAACCGCCCATCACCCCTGCCCCCGAGCCGACCGCTCTCGCAGCTTGACTCGGAACATAGGGACACTCCCCCACCCCAGCAGGTCGCGTGCGCACCGGCGTGGAGGCTCCCCCGCCTCTCCGGCCACCGCCCTTCTGGACACCGCCCCCCGGTCCCCGCGCTGCCAGCCACCGCCCTTCTGGACACCCAGCAGGTGTCCGCTACCGTGGCCGGGTGGATAGACCTGTCCAGCGCCTCGTCATCATTGTGCTCGCCCTGCTGCTGGTGCTCCCCCTCGGCTACATGGGGATCACCGGGCTGATGGGCGGGCCCGATGGCCAGGACCCCTCGTCATCGCAGGGGCAGCAGGATCCTGCCGACGATCGGCCGGACGTGGACCCGGCCGATCAGCCGCAGCGCCCCGAGATCGCCAAGCCCGACCCCCCCGCTGCGATGAACGAGCAGACCGCGGCCGGCGCCGAGGCCACCCTGACCTACCTGCTGGACTCCTACACGTACATGATGACCACCGGCGACACCTCCGTGTGGGAGCAGTCGACGGATCCGAACTGCTCGGTGTGCATGACCTTCCTCGCCAACGCACGGGTGCTGAACGAGCAGGGCGGCTACCTGGTGGACGGCGAGTTCACGGTGGAGTCCACGAGCTTCCAGGCAGCGGGCGAGGACGCTCCGGCCGATGGCGACGCAGCCGCGGACAGCGACGCACCCGCAGATGGTGGCTCCGCCGCCCCCGGGGATGCTCCCGCGAGCGGACTGGCCACGGTGACCTTCACACAGGCCGAGAGCATCCTGGTGGACGACCCCACCAAGGAGTCGATTCCCCTGGAGGCCGTGACTGGCCAGATCCAGGCCCAGATGGTGTGGAACGGCGAGCGCTGGCTGGTGGGCGACATGACCTACCTGCCTGCGGCCGGTCAGGGCGAGGGCGGCGGCGCTCCGTCCGACGGCGGCGCCTGACCCTCGCTTGCGCTGTTGGAGGTGGGGAGCGGGGCGGGAATCCCTGCATCCTGCCGGTACAGGAACAGGTCGGTGCGGTACGGGAGGCCCACGAGGCTGCCGGGTGCGTGCCCGAGGTGGTCATGGAGGTACCAGTCGAGGTTCGCGAGCACCTTTTGGCGGCGCTCCTCGGTGGCGGTGATGACGTAGCTGCGGGTGCGGGCCAGGTCGATCAGGTCATGCGTGGGGAGGGGGTCCTCCCAGTGATGCACCACCCGGTCCGCCAGCGCGAGCTCAGGGCCGACAGTGGGCAGGAAGTCCTCGCGCTGCACGTCGCCTGCGTGCATGATCCGGGAGAGCCGGTGCACCCATGGGATGGTCACGTCCATGGTGTTCCACACCAGCGCCAGCACACCTCCGGGGGTGAGCAGCCTCGTCACCTCGGCGGTCGCGGCGGGGGCGTCGAACCAGTGCCAGGCCTGGGCGGCCGTGACCAGGTGGGCCGACGCGGCGGGCAGCGCGGTCGACTCCGCCGTCGCTCGGTGGGTGGAGAGCGTGGGAGCCGACTGGCCAAGAGGATCCGCGGAGGCACGGGCCCGCAGCGCCTTGAGCATCGCTTCACTGGTGTCCACGGCGGTGACCTGGACACCACGCTCGGCGAGCGCCCAGGACAGCTTCCCGGTGCCGGCGCCAAGATCGATCGCGCGTACCGGAGCGTGAGCGGGCCGGGCCTGAGCGGGCGGTGCGGAAGTGGGATGGGCGTCCAGGTTCGGCACTCCGCCCGGCAGGTGGGCGAGGATCGCGTCGACCACGGCTCCCGGGTACCCGGGGCGCAGCCGGTCGTAGTCCTCCCCCTGGTCCTGGAACGCCTCGGCCAGCGCGCGTTTCCGCTCGCCGCTGCGGAAGCGGGGCTGGTGCCGGGAGGAGATCGGCGGGATGGGCAGGTGCTCAGACATCAGTACGTCACGACGGGGATGACGAGAACGACCGCCCCGGCCGCGCCCGGGCGATCCGGGCGGCTCATCGGGTGGACCGGGTGGGTCATCGTGCTTCTCGGTTCGCCACCCAGGAATGGTGCAGCCCCGCGTAGATACCGCCGTCGAGGTCCACCAGTTCGGCGTGGGTGCCGCACTCGACCAGGTCGCCGTGGTCCAGCACCAGGATCTGATCGGCCCGCTCCGCCGTGGAGAGGCGGTGGGCGATCGTGAGGGTGGTGCGGCCGCGGGCCAGGCCGTCGATGGCCTGCTGCAGGCGCACGTCGGCCGCGGGGTCCACGGCGCTGGTGGCCTCGTCCAGCACGATCACATCGGGATCGGCGAGGTAGGCGCGCGCCAGCGCCACCAACTGCCGCTCCCCCGCGCTGAGGGACTCGCCGCGCTGACCCACGGGGGTGTCCAGGCCCTCGGGGAGGCCATCGCACCAGTGGCCCAGCCCGAGTTCGTCCATGGCCTGCAGCATGTCCGCCCGAGTGGCGTCCGGCTTGCCGTAGAGCAGGTTGCCGGCCACGGAGGTGTCAAACAGGAAGCCGTCCTGCGGGACCATCACCACGCGCTGGCGCAGCGAGGCGTACGGGATAAGCGGCAACGGCACGCCGCCGATGCGGATCTCACCGCTGACGGGGTCCATCATGCGGGTGAGCAGCTTTGCCAGGGTGGTCTTCCCGCTGCCGGTCTCGCCCACGATCGCGACATGGCTGCCGGCGGGCACGTGCACGTCGATGCCGTGCAGCACCTCGGGGCCGTCCGGGTAGGAGAACCGCACCTGGTCCACCTCGACGTCGAGGCCGCCGTCGGGCAGGGGGCGCGCGCCGGGCACCGGCTGGGTGCGGCGGCCGGTGTGGGGGTCCATGGAGCCGCCGGGGTCGGCGACGTCGGCGGGGGTGTCGAGCACGCCGAGCACGCGGCGCCAGCCGGCCACCGCGTTCTGCGCTTCCGAGAGCATCTCGATGCCCATCCGCACCGGCATGCTGAACAGGGACACCAGGAACACGAAGGCGACCACGCCGCCGGCGGTGAGGTCGGCCCCCGGCAGGTCTAGGCCAAGGGCGCCGGTGCCCAGCAGCACGCCCACCACCACCACGACGGCGGTGGCGAGCCCGTCTCCCATCTCGGAGAGGAAGAACGATGCCGACTGCGGGCGCAGCACGGCGAACTGGGCGTCGCGCACCTCGCGCACGCGGTCCACCTGACCGGCGCGGGTGCGCTCCTCGATGCCGTAGGCACGCACGGTGGCCGAGCCCACCAGGGACTCCGAGACCGAGCCCAGCATGCTGCCCACGGCAGTGCGCACCCGCTGGTAGCGGGCCCGGATGCGCTTCTGCAGTGCGCCCAGCAAGAAGAACACCGGCAGATAGCACAGCCACACCACCAGGGCCAGCGGCCAGGAGTACACGGCCATCACGCCGGTGGCCAGCACCAGCTGCATGCTCATCACCGCCAGCATGATCCCGCCGAAGCTCATGAACTGGCTGACGGTGTCCACGTCGCTGGTGACGCGGGAGACCAGGGCGCCGCGCTGCTCGGTGCCCTGGGTGAGCAGGGACAGGTCGTGGATGTGCCGGAAGGCGCGGGTGCGCAGCGTCGCCAGGGCCGTCTCCGCCATCCGGAACAGCCGGCGGTTCATCAGCATGTTGCAGCCGGCCGTCACCAGCAGCACGCAGGCGGCCAGTCCGGCGGCGGTGGCGACGAAGCGCAGGTCCGGCACGGCCGGTTCGATGATGCCGGTGTCCAGGATGTTCTGCACGGAGATGGGGATCACCACGCGCCCGGCGGTGGCGACCATCGCCAGCAGCAGGGTGATCCACACCCCGGCCAGGGCCTCCGGGGTCAGTGCGAGGCCGCGGCGCACGGTGGCCAGCGCCGACTCGTCGTTGGGGCCCTCAGAGCCGAGGCGGGAGGAGGCTGGGGTGGGCTTGGTATCGGCGTCGGCGCTCATCCGTGCGACTCCATCAGGTCGTGGGCGATCGCGGCCTCGTCGTAGGCGTCCACCAGGGCCCGGTACTCGGTGCTGCGGGTGCGCAGCTCGGTGTGAGTGCCCTGGGCGGCAACGGTGCCGTGGTCCAGGAACACCACGTGGTCGGCCAGGGAGATGGTGGACTTGCGGTAGGCGATCAGCAGCAGTGTGGAGGCGGTCATCTCGCGCCTGATCCCGTCGAGGATGGCCAGTTCCACGCTGGGGTCGCAGGCGCTGGTGGCGTCGTCGAGGATCAGCAACCGCGGCCGGCGGGCCAGGGCCCTGGCCAGGGCGATCCGCTGCCGCTGCCCGCCAGAGAGGGATCCGCCGCGCTCGCCGAGCTGGGTGTCCAGTCCGTCGGGAAGGGCGTCGACGAACGTGTCGGCCTGGGCCACGCGCAGCGCCCAGCGGATGGTGTCCTCGTCGATGTCCTCGCCGAGGGTGATGTTCTCGCGCACAGAGGCGTCGAACACGAATGCCTGCTGCAGCACCAGGACGACGTCGCTGGTGAGGGCGTCGGCGGTGAGGGAGCGCAGGTCGGCACCGTCCAGGGCCACCCGTCCGTCGGTGGGGTCCAGGAGGCGGGCGGCGAGCAGGGCCAGGGTGGACTTGCCGGAGCCGGTGGCTCCGACGACGGCGAGCACGCGGGCGCCGACGTCGGGGTCGGCCACCAGGGTGATGTCGTGCAGAGCGCGGCTGATGCGCACATGCTGGTCCTCGGGCCGGGTGGTGCGGCCCAGGATCATCTCGGCGGGGTCGTCGCGGTAGGTGAAGGAGACCTGTTCGAAGGTGAGGCGGCCCGGGCCGGCAGGGAGCGCGTCCGGGCCGTAGGTGCGCTCCTCGGTGACGTCGAGGATCTGCTGGACGCGTCCGCCGCCCACGACGGTGCGGGAGAGGTCCCCCAGCACCCAGCCGAAGGAGCGGATAGGCAGGGACATCAGCGTGAACAGATAGGCGACCTCCACCAGCTGACCGGTGGCGAGGTGCCCCTCGCCGATGCGCCAGGCGCCCAGCACGGCGACCGCCAGGATTCCCAGGTTGGGCAGGGCGTCGATGGCGGGGTCGAACCAGCCACGCACGTAGCCGAAGCGGATGCCGTTGCGGCGCAGCTCCTCGGCGGCGGCCGAGAAGCGCTGCTCCTCCACGTCCTCGCGGCCCAGGGACTTCACCACGTTGGCACCGTCAAAGGACTCGTGGGCGATCTCGGCGACCTGGGCGCGCAGCCGCTGGGACTGCACGGCGATGGGGGCGGCGTAACGCTGCAGCAGGACGTTGAGGATGATCAGCAGCACGATCAGTGCCAGCATGACCAGCAGGATCACCGGGTCGATGCGCCACACCACCGTGATGGCGTAGCCCAGCATCACCACGGTGGAGATGGCGAAGGGGAACGCGGCCATCGCGAAGAAGGTGGCCTCCACGTCGGAGTACATGGCGCTGAGCAGGGTGCCGGTGGACTGGCGGCGGTGCCACAGCAGCGGCACCTTCGCGTACACGGTGCCGATGCGCTCGCGGTAGAGGCGGAACAGGTCGTACTGGGTGGCGGCGGCGAACACGCGGCGCAGCACCACGCCCACGGCGCGGGCCACACCGATGCCGAGGATCGCGAGGCCGCCTCCGGCCAGCAGGGCGATGCTTGCCTGGCCGGCCTCGAAGGAAGGCACGATGACCTGCTCGGTGACGCGGCCGATGATCGCGGAGGTGGCGATCTGGAGCAGTGCGAAGGCAGTGGCGCCGGCGACAGCGAGGGTGAACCAGCCCTTCTGCTCCCATGCGCCCTTGAGCAGGCGCTTCAGGCCGGGGATCAGGACGGCGGGGTGCGGGCGGTCCAGGGGTGACGTGCTCACGGGGCGGGCGGTGGCGGCTCGGCCGGGGGTGGCGTCAGGAGCTGCGGGGCGGGCGGCGGCGGGGCGGGATCTGTCGGTCATGCGTTCATGAAGTGGAGGACCACCGCGATCGCGAAGGTGATGGTGGACAGCATCGCGAGCGTGAACTCGATGGCGATGCCGATGCCGAGCGCCTTGATCGCCACCCAGGCCGAGCTCAGGCCGCGCTTCCAGTCCTTCAACCGCACTGCCTCGGAGACGTACAGGCCGGCCAGGAAGCCGATGGGCAGGCCCAGGAAGGGGATCACGAAGATGCCCACGATGCCGCTGGCGATGCCCACCAGGATCGGCCAGGTGGGGACCTCGTGCCGCTGCAGGCGCCTGCCGGTGAGCACATAGCTGGTGGTCATGCCGATGACGCCGAGCACGGCGATGATCGCGAATGCCACCCAGGAGGTCCAGCTGCCGGTCACGATCGCCCAGATCAGGGTGGCGATGATGATGGTGATGGTGCCGGGCAGCACCGGCAGCACGATGCCGCACAGCCCCACCACGTAGGCGAGGGCCACCAGCACGGTGACGAGGATCTGCAGGGACATGGTGTCCACGGTGCCTCCGGACGGGGAGAGGGCGGGATGGGCGGGCCGGGCCGACGCGGACCCCTGATCATCCTAGGGCCCGGGGCGGGAACGCTCACGGGGTGGTTAGCTCTCCCCTGGCCCGCCGGGCCGTCTGCTTCTGCACTCTGGCACCAAGGATGATGCGACTGCCGTCCTTCACCACGGCAGCCAGATCAGGAGGCGCACATGTCGTTCTGGGGAGCTGATAGCGAACAGCTGCAGGAGTGCTCGCAGCGGTTCGACACGGGAGCTGAGACACTGAACGCCGCACTCGATGCGGTGCAGGCACGGGTGCTGAGCGTGCATTGGGCCGGGCCGGATGCCGACGACTTCCGCTACGTCGCATTCCCGGCTGTCGCAAGACAACTTCAGGATGGGGCACGGCGGATCGCGGCGCTGGCATCGACTTCTTCGAGAGCCTCGCCTCGACGAGGCTTGCACTGGGAATCCCGTCGTGGTGAGATCGCGGCGAGAAGGCCCCTGTGGGCGCCCCGCGAACGACACCGAAGGGCATGTGCTCATGAATCGTCGTCATGTCCTCGGGATGGTCACGGGGCTCGCGGCCGCAGCCGCAGGGATCTCCTCGGCGTGCACGCGGCGTTCCGCGGATGCGCGGCTGGCGCAGGTGGACGTGCCGCGCGATGCACCGTCCGGAGAGGTCACCGCAGTGGTGGTGGAGGACGGTGATGTCCTGCGGCTGGTGATCCAGGACCTCTCCGGCACGGAGCTGTGGCGCGATGACCTGCCGCACGTGGAGCGCTGGTTCCCGGGGGTGCTGTGGGAGCAGGATGCGGATGTGCTGTGGATCCTCTCCACCGATCACGGCAACGGGAGCGTACGGCAGGACGAGGCAGGCGCCTGGGTGAAGACGATGGGGTCGGACGGCATGCCGGAGGACATCGCCGCGCTGGCGCGCTGAGGGGCCGCCCCCGCGAAGGACATATGGTCGACGGGTGCATGCGACGCTTCCCTGGTCCCCTAGCGCCCAGAGCGCCGTCTGGTCTATAGCCGTACGCCGGCTGGGCCACGGCCCGGCCGCCACCGAGCCCCTCCTGCTCGAGCAGGATCCGGAGCGGGTGCTCGGCACCGCGAGCCTGGGCAAGCTGTTCCTGCTGCGCGCGGTCGCCGAGCGGATCGACCGCGACCGAGGTGCCGCGTCGCTGCTGCTGCCCCGCCCCGAGGGCCTGGAAGTGGAGGATTCGGGCCTATGGTGGCACCTGGCCGCACCGCGCCTGACCGTCGGGGATCTCGCCGTGCTGGTGGCCTCCTGCAGCGACAACCTGGCCGCCAACGCCCTGATCGACTGGATCGGACTGCAGGCCGTGCAGGACGTGGCCCGGCAGTGGGTCCCGGGCGGATCCACTCTCTGCGACTTTTTCCGCGGCCACCGGGGACCCGAGCACCCGCCGGAGGTGAGCGTCGGCTGCGCCCAGGACTATCTGCTGGTGATGGAGGACATCGCCCGCGCGGCGACCCCTGCTCTGGCGACCGTGCGCTCGTGGCTCCGCACCGGCGTGGACCTCTCGCTGGTGGCGGCGGCCGCCCGCCTCGACCCCCTCTCCCACTACCACCCCCGTGGCCTGGACTGCGTGAACAAGACCGGCTGCGACGTGGGGGTCCGGGCCGACGTGGGAGTGCTCACCTCCCCGGGGGGCATCCTCGTCTACGCGGTGCTCGCCTCCTGGGATCCGTCGGCGGAGGAGGGGACCGCGGAGGCGGTCATCGAGGACATGCGCCGTCTCGGGGGTCTGCTGGTCGAGCACATGGATCACGCGATGCCCGCCCGGTGACAGCAGGGGCCCGTCGTCCGCGGGCCCCTCACTCGCTCGCGACCAGGTGCTGCGCGAAGCCGGGTGCCGGGCGCTGCAGGAACTCCTCGAGCGGGACGTCCTGACGCACGCGTCCCGCCTCGAGCACCATGACCCGGTCGGCGAGCGCCCGGAGGTCCGCCAGGTCATGGGTGACGATCACGGCGGTGCGACCGGCGAGCTCGCGCGCCAGCAGCTCCCGCAGCTGCGGAGCGGACTGAACGTCGAGGGCCGCGAACGGCTCGTCCCACAGCGAGAGCTGGGGGCTGGTGGCAAGCGCCCGCGCGATCGCCGCCCGCTGCGCCTGACCACCGGAGACCTCGTACGGACGACGGCTGGCGAGCCGGCCCACCCCGACCCGGTCCAGCCAGGTCCGTGCCTGGTCCCGGGACGCGGAGCGACCGGCTCCTTCCGCGCGGGGCCCGAACGCGGCGTTGCCCTCCAGGGTGAGGTGGGGGAACAGCAGGGGGTGCTGACCGAGCCGCGCGACCCGACGCAGATGAGGTGCGCGGGGGCGCACTGTGGTCACTCCGGGCCGCGCAGCCGATGGCTCCGTCCCCTCCGTTCCCGAGGCACGGCCGGTTGCCAGAAGCACGTCGTCGCCGAGGCGGATGTGCCCGTCATCGGCGGTGACCAGGCCGGCGAGCACCTCGATCACGGTGGACTTGCCGCTGCCGTTGGGGCCGACGATGGCGAGGGTCTGCCCGGCAGGCACGTGCAGAGCGAGGTCGACGCCGCGTTCGGGCACGACGATGCGGGCGTCGAGGGCCGGGGACGAGGGGGTGGTGAGGGCAGCGGGGGTGGCGGGGGCAGTGTGCTCCTCGACATCGGTCTGCTCATCAGCAGGAGCGCCGGCTGGCGCGCCAGCAGTGTCGTCGGCCGAGGAGGTGCGACCCAGGGAGCGGCGCAGCCCCTCGGCCCCCGGGGACCGGTAGGCGATGGCGACGATCACGGCGGCCACGATCACCAACAGCAGGCTCATGGCGACGGCGGAGTCCTGGTCGGTCTCGCGGGCCAGGTAGATCTCCAGCGGCAGGGTGCGGGTGGTGCCCTGCAGGGAGCCGGCGAAGGTGATGGTCGCGCCGAACTCGCCGAGCGCACGGGCGAAGGTGAGCACCAGCCCGGCACCGAGGCTCTGGGCCAGCAGCGGCAGTGTGATCGTCGCGAGGGTGCGGGTGGGGCTCGCACCGAGGGTGAGCGCGGTGGCCTCGTACGCGGTGCCGCGGGAGCGCAGCGCACCCTCCACGGTGAGGATCAGGAAGGGGGCGGCCACGAAGGTCTGGGCGAGCACCACGGCCAGGGTGGTGAAGGCGATGTCGATGCCGAGGGCCTCGGCGAGGGGGCCGACGAGTCCGCGGCGCCCGTACGTGGACAGCAGCGCAATGCCTCCGACCACGGGCGGCAGCACCAGGGGCAGAAGCACCAAAGTGCGGGCCACCCGCAGCAGCATCGATCCGGCGGGGGCGCGGGCCATCAGCAGCGCGACCGGCAGACCCACCAGCAGCGACAGCACGGTCGCGGCGAGCGCGGTGAGCAGGCTCAGCCGCAGGGCGATCAGTGCGGAGGGAGCGGTGAGGCTCTGGCCCAGGGTGGACCAGTGCACGGTGGAGAGCAGTCCGACGATGGGCAGGGCCAGCACCGCCACGCACAGCAGGCCGAGGACCCGCACCCACCCTGGCAGCAGGGAGCCGCCGGGGGTCCGGTGCCCTCGAACTGGTGTCACGGCTGCTGGAATCCGGCGTCGGCGAGCAGGGCCTGGGCCGGGTCCTGCCGCAGGAAGTCCACGAAGGCCTGGGCCTGCTCGGGCTGCTCGGTGGAGGCGGTGACGGCGGCCGGGTACTCGGTGCGGGCCTGGTCCGCGCCGGGCAGGTCGATCGTGGTCACGGCCTCGCCCGCGTCGGCGGCGTCAGTGGCGTAGACGATGCCGGCGTCTGCCTGGCCGGTGGTGACCTTGCCCAGCACGTCGGTCACCGAGCTCTCCTCGCTAACGGGGGTGAGGTCGATGTCGGCGTTCTCGGCGAGGGTCTGGGCGGCGGCACCGCAGGGCACCTGGGGTGCGCACACCACCAGGTCGACACCGGGAGCGACAGCGCTCTCGAGGTCGGTGAGGCCGGCGGCGTTGTCAGCGGGGGTGACCAGCACGGGCACGTTGGAGGCGATCACGGCGGGGGCGGCGGTGATGGTGCCGGCGTCGACGGCGCGATCCATGGTGGACTGGTTGGCCGTGACCAGCACGTCGGCCGGGGCCCCAGCGTCCAGCTGGGTGATGAGGTCGGCCGAGCCGGCATAGTTGAACCGCACCGTGACCTGGGGGTTCGCCTCCTCGAACTTCGTGCCGACCTCGTCGAACACCACCCGCAAAGAGGCGGCGGCGAACACCGTCAGCTCGGTGGTGGCACCGCCGGTGCCGGAGCTGCCCGTCGTGCTGGCGGGCCCGCAGGAGGCCAGCAGCAGCACCGGGAGCAGTGCCGCAAGGAAGGGCCGTCGGCGCACGTCAGGCCCCCTTCTCGATGACCACGTTGGTGGACTTCACAACGGCGGTGGCGACCACGCCGGGCTCCAGGCCGAGGTCCCGCACGGCCTCGGTGCTGATCAGGGAGACCACGCGGTGGGGGCCGCACTGCAGCTCCACCTGGGACATGACGGTGTCGCTGAGGACGTCGGTGATGATGCCGACGAAGCGGTTGCGAGCACTGCGGCCCACGTCGGCCGGGTCGGCGGGCAGCACCGAGTTGTCGCGGGCAAGGCGGGCCAGCTGCAGGCCGTCCACGGTGGCGGGGGTGCCCGGGGAGCGGGTGAGCAGCCCCTGGTCGATCCAGCGGCGCACGGTGTCGTTGCTGACGCCCAGGAACCGCGCCGCATCAGAGATCCGAATCTGCGCCATCATCGCCCCACTTCTTCCGCATGTGCGGAACAGTGTAGGTGAGAACTGCATCCTTGGGTGGCAGGCTCCGGTGCTATCCGAGCCTCCGCTTCAGCTCGGCGATGAATATCGGCAGATCCTCGTCGAGGGTGTTCCACAGCAGCACGGAGTCAACATCGCCGTACCCATGCGCGAGGCGATTGCGCATGCCGCGAACCGCTACGAATGGCAGATCTGCATTCGTGGCCGGGAACCCCGCCGGGAGGTCCTCGAGGACGGCCTGGAACTGAATGATCAGGTGGCAGGCAGCCGACTGGAGAACCTGGCTCTTCACATCCGGGGCACAGAACGCTCCACCCCCATGCGCACGGATGTAGTCCACCTGAGCAATGATCTCGTCAAGAGCCGAACGAAGCTCATCCAGGCTCGGCCGATCATCCGTCATGTCAGCGCAACAGCTTGCGCCCGGGCGTGATCAGCAGCCCGGCCACGCGCCCCGAGCGACATGACATCAACCGGAACCCCCAGCTCATCGGACAGCTCCAACTGGGCAGCGATCAGATCGAAGTACGAGGCAGCCGACTCGAACTCGACAAGGAGGTCCACATCTGATGCGCGCGAAGTCGTCCCTCGCGCCACCGAGCCGAAGACGAGCACCCGACCGGTCCCGCGGTGCTTCTTGACCACGGAGCGGATCCGCGGCGCTGCAGCACGGACATCCTGGAGTGTCACGGTCGGCTGATGCGTCACGACCTCAGCGTCCATGGCTCGAGCATAGACCGCATGCCGTGATTCCAGCACCGAACTGCCTTCATGCCGACCTCGAGCGCCCCGTTCCGCGGTACCTGCACGACCAGCATCATCTCCGGTGGCGGCGCGGACAGGCCGGCGACGCTCTCCGTCCGCCCCACCCCGTACCGCTACCATCGCTCTCAGCTCTGCAGAGCAGAGATGAGCCGTCGTCATCATGCGATGGTGCGATTCTCCCCGCGGGCGCGGGGATGCAGGACCGCGCGACGCACATTCGCGGCATAGCAACGAAGTCGTCATCGCCTCGCTTCTTCCGCATGTGCGGAACAGTGTAGCGACTGATCGCTTCGATGCACTCGGACGGGAGAATCAACGGATTTCCTGAACATTTGACCAGGAAGCGTCATATGCTTCGAACATGAGGACGAGCTCATCTCCTTTCGGATTGTCTCGCGCAGCCCTGGCTCTGTGGGCGAAATCGGGGGACGAGACGGGCTGGCTGTCTCTCCCCCAGCACATGCTCGACACCGCAGGCGCTGCCGGTCACCTCTGGGACGAGTGGGCACCAGGCGCTGTCCGTGACTCGATCCAGCGACATACGGGCCTGAACGTTCAGAACAGCCGCGCCCTCCTCACATGGCTGGCCGGAGTTCACGACATCGGAAAAGCGACCCTGACGTTTCAGCTCCAGCCGACGCGCCGGGCCGACGGCCTCATCTTCACGGACGCCCTGCGCGACTCCGGCCTCCCCCTGCGCGTGCCCGGCCTCGAGAAGATGCAGCCTCGCTTTCCCCACGCATTGGCCTCCGGTTCTCTGCTCCGTTCCTGGCTCCGTCAGCACGGCGTCGGTCCTCATATCGCGCGCTCGCTCGCCGATGTCGTGGATTCTCACCACGGCATCCCCTCGCGGCGTCATGAACAGCAGGGCGCGGACGACGTGCTCCTCACTTACGACCCCGCATGGCATCAGGTCCACGAAGAACTGCTCGGTCTGCTTGCACGACGAACAGCGATCCACGACGTCCTCCCGGATCTGCACGAGGAGATCGAAGGACCTGCTCAGACTCTCCTCGCCGGGCTCGTGATCATGGCCGACTGGATCGCTTCCGGTGCCGATCTCTTCCCCATGTCGTCCATCGGCATGGCGTGCTGGGATCTGGACGCACAGGCGGCCCGGGTGCGCGAAGGTGTCCGGGCCGCAGAGCTCACGGCTCCTTGGGCGCCCCAGCGCGCTCCCGTGTCCACCACGGACGATCCCGCCGCTCTGATGCGGCAGCGGTTCTCCTGGAACTCGGAGCGCACACCACGACCGGTCCAGGCCGCCGTGCTTTCCCTGTGCGAGCACATCGATCAGCCGTCGATGCTCATCGTGGAAGCACCCACAGGAGAGGGCAAGACGGAGGCCGCGCTTGTCGCGGCCGAACGCCTCGCACACGTCTCAGGTGCGGGAGGAGCCGTGTTCGCGGCTCCCACCATGTCAACGGCCAATGGGTTGTTCGATCGCGTCAGTGAATGGGCTGCCAGATCGACGGAGGTCGGCGAGGTCAGCTCGATGTACCTGGCTCACTCCAAGAATCGGCTCAACAAGAGCTTCGAACGATTGCGCCGCTTCCACGGGATCGGTTCCGACGAACGCTCCGATCACGGGGATGTGCTGGCGACGGTATGGCTGTCGGGGCGGAAGAAAGGGCTCCTCTCGAACTTCACCGTGGCCACCGTGGACCAGGTCCTGCTCATGGCCCTGCAGGGAAAGCACTCGATGCTTCGTCACCTGGCCCTGGCCGGCAAAGTCGTGATCATCGACGAGGTCCACGCTTACGACACCTACATGTCGCGCTACCTGCATCGTGCGCTCCGCTGGCTCGGCCACTACGGGGCTTCCGTGGTCCTGCTGTCGGCCACCCTGCCGCGATCGCAGAAGGAGGAGCTGATCGAGGCATACCAACCACTTCGACGCAGGCGACGAGGGAGTCCCCGTGCCGCTGACTCCGTGTCGATCGGTCACTGCGCGTATGAGGACCGGACGGGGACCGCACAGTCGCCGCATGCCGCCTATCCGTTGATCACACTGGTCACCCGCGAGCAGGTGCGGGAAGTGGCCGTGACGCCTCGAGCGGATGATCTCGATGCCACGGTCGCGATCATCGACGACGGAGTCGATGAACTGTCCGACCGGCTCTCCGGACTGCTGTCCGACGGTGGATGCGCCCTGGTGCTGTGCAACACCGTGGCTCGCGCGCAACAAGCGTTCCTCCACCTGGATGAGGTGATGCCGGGAGAGGTTGAGCTGCACCATGCAGCCTTCACAGCCAGGGATCGCTCCGAGAAGGAGGTCAGACTGCTCCAGCGCTTGGGACCGGCCGCGCGCCGCGGGGAGGGCCGTCCCGAGCGGTTGATCGTGGTGGCGACCCAGGTCGCGGAGCAGAGCCTCGATATCGACGTCGATCTGCTGGTGACCGACATCGCCCCGGCGGATCTCCTGGTCCAACGCATCGGGAGGCTCCACCGCCACGTGCGGCCCGACTCGGATCGCCCCATCGGCCTCCATGAGCCCCGGGTACTCATTCGAGGGGTCCTCGCAACGGATCCCTCACCCGAGTTCGACAGCGGTGCCACAGCGATCTACGACGAACGACTGCTGGTCTCCACCCTGGCGCTGGTACTGCAGGACATGGTCCCGCGCGGATTTCACCGTCCCAGCGATGTGCCGCATCTCGTGCAGACGGCATACGGGGAAGCCCCGTCCATACCCGAGAGCTGGTCCGGGACGTGGGAACAGGCCGTCCTCTCCAGCGAAGCCGCGCACGCCCGCGCACGCGCACGCTCGCAGACGTTCATGTTCCCGGAACCCACCACAGCGGAGTCGCTCCAGGACCTCTTTAGGGCACGGGACCACGACGATGCCACCGACCAGGGTGAAGCTGCAGGGCTCGCCCAGGTGCGAGATTCCGATCCATCCGTCGAGGTCATTCCCATCGTCACCGACGATGTGGGCTATCACGTTCTGCCCTGGCTACCAGGTGCCGAGAGTCAGCTGTTCACCGATGCGCCGCCTCCGGGCGGGATCGCCCGCGTCCTGGCCGAATCCACCGTGCGGCTGCCCGGCAGGCTGACTCGGAGCCCGCGTGGCTTCGATGATGTCGTCGGGCACCTGGAATCGGTCGTCCCGGGGGGCTGGCAGGCGTCCCCGTTGCTCAAGGGGCAACTCGCTCTGCCTCTCGATCAGGACCTGGGCGTGGAGCTCGGGGGCCGCACTCTGCGCTACTCCCCCACCCTCGGCCTCGTGGACGAAGGCTCACGTGTCAGTACCCCCTCCTACTGTCAGAAGCAGCAACCGCCCAACGTGAAGGAGCCGTGATGGTCACTCCATCCTCGTTCTGCCTGTTGGACTCCCCATGGATCTCCTGCACTGTCGCCCCTGGCGGGGACGCCGAGCTCGTGTCTCTGCGCCAGATCTTCGACGGCAGCTGTCCGCTCCTCGCTGTCCGTGGCGATTCCCCCACCCAGGACTACGCAGTGCTCCGCCTCATCCTGGCGATCTATTGGCGAGCCCACGCCATCGCCGCTGCGGAGGGCGGCACCGGAGTGCGGAAGTGGAGGCGGAAGAGCTGGTCCGAGGCCACTTCCGGAGCTCCGGACGAGATCGTCCTCGACTACCTCAGCGAATGCGCTGATCGGTTCGACCTTCTCCATCCCGAGGCACCTTTCATGCAGGTCTGCGATCTCGAGACGGCGAAGGGAAACCGCCAAGAAGTCAGGCGGATCATCTTCGAGGCGGAGGGGGACTACTTCACCACGCGCTCGCACGAAGGCCGCTCCCACCTCTCCTTGGCGGAAGCAGCACGGTGGCTCGTCCACATCCACGCCTACGACTACTCGGGGATCAAGTCCGGCGCGATCGGTGACCCCCGGGTCAAAGGTGGCCGCGGCTACCCGATCGGTACCGGATGGGCGGGCAGCACTGGCGGCACCGTCGTGCTCGGGGCCAACCTTCGTCAGACTTTGGTGCTGAACACGGCGCCCCTCGTCTTCGCGCGGGTCGAGGATGATCTGCCCGTCTGGGAGCGCCCGCCGGACAGCGCCGCGCAACGGCCGCACCCGACCCCCACCGGTCCCGTCGATCTTGCGACCTGGCAGGCGCGGCGGGTCCGCCTGTTCATGGACGGCGGTGTGGTGCGAGAGGTGCTGGTCAGCAACGGCGACCAGATCCCTGATGCCGGCGCCAACGTGCTGGACGACCCGATGACGCCGTACCGCTTCTCCCGCAACAAGTCGAAACGTGATCGGGACGTGTACTTCGCCCGCCCCTACGACGTGCAGCGCACCATGTGGAGGTCCCTGGAACCGTTGCTGGCCCTCGAGGGAGACCTGCCTGTCCCCAAGGGTGAGAAGCCCTCACGGCGGCCAGCGAACCTCGATGCACTGGCAGAGCTGTCCGAGGACGGCATCGACCTGAGCATGGTGGATCTTCGCCTGATTTCGACGGAGTACGGACCCCAGCAGTCCTCGGCGGGACCGACCATCGACGCGCGCATCGGATTCCCTCGCGCGCTCCTGTCCACCGAGAACAGCGTGACGCGGCGGTATGCGCTCACCAGTGCTCGCGCAACTGTGGATGCCGCGATCTCCCTGGGGCGGTTCGCCGGACGGCTCCTCCAAGCTGCTGGTGGGGAGTACGCATTCCGCCCGTCGCCCACCGACGGGCTGCTGTCCCGTCTGGAGCCAGGCTTCCAGGAATACCTCCGTGACCTTGCTGTGGCGGACGCCGAACGCGCCAGCGCAGCCTGGCAGAGGACGGTTCGCGATGCGGTACTCGTCGACGCCCGCGAACTCCTCCAGGGGGCCGGCCCACGGGCGCTGATCGGCAGGACCATCGTGATCAATGGACAGGAGAAGGAAACCTCTGCCGCACTCATCTTCGACCAGCTGAAGAACGACCTCAGACGCGACCTACGACTGATCGACCCCGCCCAGCACACCCAGAAGGAGCCGCACCATGGCAGCTGAGACGGTACTTGAGCCGCCCCCTGCATCACGATCTGCACTGCTGTCCTCGGTCACCACAACAGTGGAACGCCTCCAGCGCGATGCTCTGGGGCTCGGCACGGACAGAGCACGTCAGCATGCCCGAACCACGCTCTCCCACCTGCGCCGCAGTGTGGGCAACAAGCCGGAGCAGGACCCGCTCGTCTGGCAGAAGGTCATCGACCTGCTCACCCCCGAGATGCCCGAGCAGCTGTTCGGGACCGGTGAGAGCCCCTCCCCCAGTGAGGCAGCTGCCTTCGATGCACTCTGCCTGTTCGCGCTGCACCTGCAGGGTGCCAACGCCCCCGCCCACAGGCGCGGCCGCAGCTTCGGGACTGCGGTGGGAATCCTTGCCGGGACCCGCGAGTCGAAGTCCATCAGGCCACGGATGGACGCCCTGCTCGCTTCGCGCGACCATCCCAGCCGTATGCAGCACGCGCGCTCCCTGATCACGCTGCTCAAGGGCACCGCCCCGATCCCCCTCGATTACGGTCTGTTCGCACTGGACCTGCGAAAGCTCGCTGGCCCCGATCCGGACGGTGTGCTGCTGCGATGGGGGCGCGACGTCGTGACCGGGCCCGCTCGCGAGAAGCGAAGGGACGACCCTCAGAACAGTCCCACCTCCGACGAATCCACCCAGAACTGACCTCCCCTCACCGAAGGAGTTCGACATGTCCCTCACCATCGACATCCACGCCCTGCAGACGCTGCCCCCCAGCAACGTGAACCGCGACGACACCGGTGCGCCCAAGAGCGCGATCTACGGCGGTGTGCCTCGCCAGCGCGTGTCATCCCAGTCCTGGAAGCGCGCTATGCGCCAAGCATTCGAGAGGGAGCTGGGGCAGGAGGAGGTCGGGTACCGAACCAAGCGCGTCGCCGGCCTCGTCACCGAGCGTGTTCGCTCGCTCACCAAGGCCGCAGGGCAGGAATGGGAGGAGGAGAAGGCCGCAGCTGCGGCGAGATCCCTGTTCACCACCGCTGGGTTCTCCCTGTCTGTCCCCAAGAGCAAGGACGGGGAAGCGGAGCGCGCCGCTGAGACGGGCTATCTCATGTTCCTGAGCGACCGTCAGATCCAGGCTGCGGCCCAGCATGTCATAGACAGTGACGGCCAGAAGCTGGAGAGGAAGAAGGTCAAGGAGCTGCTGGACACCAGTCATTCGATCGACATCGCGATGTTCGGTCGCATGGTCGCCGACGATGCGTCGTACAACGTCGATGCATCTGTCCAGGTGGCACATGCGATCGGCATCCACGCCTCTGCTCCGGAGTTCGACTACTTCACCGCTGTGGACGACGTTGTCGAGGACGCTGAGGAAACCGGCGCCGGAATGATCGGCACCGTGCAGATGATGAGCAGCACCCTGTACCGGTACGCCACGATCGACGTGGAGAGCCTGGTGGCGAACCTCGGTGATGAGCAGGCGGCTCATGCCGCGATCTCGGCTTTCCTACGTGCCTTCATCACCTCGATCCCCAGTGGCAAGCAGAACACCTTCGCCGCCAACACCCTGCCGGAGCTCGTCTACGTCACAGTGCGCGACGGACGATCCGTCTCCCTCGTGAACGCCTTCGAGGTGGCGATCACCTCGGAGGACGGCTCCGGCCGCCGTCGGGAGGGAGCCGAGAAGCTCGCCGCTGAGGAGCGGAACATCCGGGACGCGTACGGCCTCACTCCCTTGGCCGCCTTCGTGCTCGGGCTGGGGGATCTCACGGCGCCGTTCGACGGGCTCGCCGAGAGGGTCTCGCTCCCCGATCTGGTGGAGAAGGTCTCCGGTGCCGTCACGTCGGCAGGTGATCGGCGGTGAATCACACCCTGCTGCTGCGGCTGAAGGGTCCTATGCAGTCCTGGGGGGATTCCAGCCGCTTCAATCTCCGCGCAACGTCGGCGACACCGACGAAGTCCGGCGTGATCGGACTGGTGGCGGCGGCGCAGGGCAGGCCCCGCAGCGCTCGGATCGATGATCTCGCAGCACTGCAGTTCGCGGTCCGCGTCGATCAACCCGGAACGCTCCTGCACGACTACCAAACAGCGGAGCGCTGGCAGACCGGCGGCCGAACTGCTCTGGTGAGCCGTTACTACCTAGCCGATGCTGTCTTCATCGCCGCTGTCAGCTCCGAGGACGAGCACGTCCTCGAGACGATGGAGGAGGCCCTGAGGTCCCCCCGCTTCCCCCTGTTCCTGGGCCGCCGATCATGCCCAGCGAACGTGGACCTCGTGATCGGGATCGTCGAGGGTGACGCCGAGACCGCCCTGCGCGCGCTCCCTTGGCAGGCCTCCGGCACCCACCGCGCGACGAGGTCGCGACAGGTCTCACTCCCCATCTTCCGCGATGCCAAGGATGGGGAGCCCGGTGTCGAGCAGCGCGACGTCCCGATCTCCTTCGATCAGCAGCACCGACAGTACGGTTGGCGCACGGTGGTCGCGGCGGAGCCCCTGATGCTCGACAACCCCGATGGCCGGGTGGACGATCCGTTCTTCGAGGCGGTGGTCTCGGCATGAGCACACTGTCGCGGATCCCGATCAACCCCCAGCTCCGCCAAGGGCGTCGCATGCTCACGAACGCCCAGGTCATGCACGCAGCCGTGCTCAGCTGCTTCCCTCCGGACATCTCCACGGACACCGCGCGTGTCCTCTGGCGGATCGACCAGGCCGAGAATGCGTTCACCCTGTACATCACGGGCCCGGAGGCTCCTGACCTGCGGGTCATCGTCGAGCAGGCCGGGTGGTCGACCAGGCCGGGGCAGACGACGGACTATCGCCCGTTCCTCGACCGGATCACAGCCGGCCAGGAGTGGCGGTTCCGTCTGAGCGCCAACCCTGTGAAGAGCATTCCCGGTGCTGCGGGGAGCAGAGGGAGAGTCGTCCCCCATGTCACTCGTGCTCAGCAGGCCGAATGGCTCACGCAGCGCTCCGGGAAGCACGGCTTCGAGATCCTCCCGCAGCCGGAGGAGAACGCAGAAGCACAGATCACCGTCACCCGAACTGAGGATCTGCGTTTCGAACGCGCAGGCGCCACCCGCCCCGTATCGATTCGCCGCGCCCAGTTCGACGGCGGCCTTCGCGTCACCGATGCGGAGCTTCTGCGGCGCGCCCTTCAGCAGGGAATCGGCAGATCCCGTGCCTACGGCTGCGGTCTGCTGACCCTGGCTCCGTTCACGCAGTGAGCACGGTCTGATGTCACCCCGCGGCACACCGCCTCCGGAGCGCCTGGACCTCGTCCGCGCAGAAGACCGGATGAGCTTCCTGTACGTGGAGCGAACTGTCATCCACCGTGACGGCAATGCGCTGACCCTCACGGATGAGCGCGGGGTCATCCATGTGCCGGCATCTGCTCTGGGTGCGCTGATGCTGGGCCCGGGCACACGGATCACCCACGCGGCCATGGGCGTTGCAGGTGACGCCGGAGTGAGCATCACGTGGGTGGGCGAGCATGGAACCCGGTACTACGCCCATGGTCGGCCACTGGCCAAGTCCTCGCGGAACGCTGAAGCGCAAGCGAGGATCGTGAGCAACCAGCGGTTGCGTCTACGCACAGCCCGTGCGATGTACTCCATGCGCTTCCCGGGTGAGGACGTATCGGTGATGTCCATGTCCCAGTTGCGCGGCCGCGAAGGTGCCCGTATGAAGCGTCTCTACGCGGCGGAGGCTGAACGAACGGGTGTGCCCTGGAAGAAGCGCTCTTACGCCCCCGATGACTTCGACAGCGGCGACGACATCAACCGGGCGCTCACGTCATCGCATGCAGCACTGTACGGGGTGGTCCACGCAGTGATCGTCTCACTGGGGTTCGTGCCATCACTCGGAGTGGTGCACAACGGCACGGACCGGTCCCTCGTGTACGACATCGCCGATCTCTACAAGGCAGAGGTCAGCATTCCTGCGGCGTTTGATTCCGTCGCTTCGGGAGCCGATGACGTCGTTGCAGAAGCCCGACGCGCAGTACGTGATCGTGTGGTGAGATGCAGGCTGCTGCCCCGAGCTGTCAGGGATATACATGTGCTGTTCGATGTCGAGCCCGATCCTGACTTCACAGAGGCCGACTTGCTGCTGTGGAGTGAGCTGGAAGCGGTCCCGTCCGGCTCCAACTGGGCCGATGCGTGGTGACCAGCAGTGATGACCCTCGTGCTGACAGCAGCTCCGCCAGGGCTTCGAGGTGACCTCACCAAGTGGCTGACGGAGATCAGCCCGGGGGTGTTCGTGGGTAACCCGGGAGCACGGGTCCGTGACCGCCTTTGGGCCCGCACCGTTCAGTTGTGCCGCGATGGTCGGGCGATACTCGTCTACAGCTCGGACAACGAGCAGGGGCTGGAGTTCCGGGTCCATAATCACGACTGGCAACCGGTTGACCTCGACGGCATCACCTTGATGCTCCGACCCTCTGCACCGACGACGTCGACGGCGCGGACGACCTGGAGCACTGCTCGTGCGAATCGCCGCTCCCGTCGACCAGGCTGGGCAGCCGGCGGTGGTGGCTCAACCCGTCAGTGACGTTCCAGTTGCTCCTGATTACGCCCTTGCAGTGATAACGTCCCTGCTCAGCAAGAGTGCTCCCCGCAGGCGCGGGGATGAGCCCAGGGGAACAGGGGAACAGGGGAACAGGGGAACGTGCTCCCCGCAGGCGCGGGGATGAGCCGCCGGGGAGCTGCGGGACCTGCTCGCAGACATCGTGCTCCCCGCAGGCGCGGGGATGAGCCCGCGGAAGCGGACATGATCGCCCGCCTGATCCCGTGCTCCCCGCAGGCGCGGGGATGAGCCCCGGCGCAGTGCCGCACAGCAGAGGAGAACAGCGTGCTCCCCGCAGGCGCGGGGATGAGCCCCGGCGCGGCCAGGCGATCCTGGCGATCATGGGGTGCTCCCCGCAGGCGCGGGGATGAGCCCTGCTGGGGACCAGAGGGGACCACCGCACGGATGTGCTCCCCGCAGGCGCGGGGATGAGCCCGCGCAGGTCAGCACCATCGGTCACCAGTGAAAGTGCTCCCCGCAGGCGCGGGGATGAGCCGCATCAGGGTCTCCTATCGTCTGCGGGCGGCACGTGCTCCCCGCAGGCGCGGGGATGAGCCCGAAGCGGGAAGTGGATTCTGCTGGCGGGCATCGTGCTCCCCGCAGGCGCGGGGATGAGCCCTCGCTCGCGACGTACGCGGCGATCTGGGGGGTGTGCTCCCCGCAGGCGCGGGGATGAGCCCCGCTCATCCTGCTGCTCTTGCCTGCTGCTGTTGTGCTCCCCGCAGGCGCGGGGATGAGCCATCTGGGGCTGCGCATCATCGTCGCGCTGTGGCGTGCTCCCCGCAGGCGCGGGGATGAGCCCGAGCAGGCCGGTCTGATGCTGGCCAACAGCGAGTGCTCCCCGCAGGCGCGGGGATGAGCCCTCAGCGGCTCCCTCGAGGACGTGTTCAACAGCGTGCTCCCCGCAGGCGCGGGGATGAGCCGTTCTCCCCCTGATCCGGGGTCCCAACCGGCTGGTGCTCCCCGCAGGCGCGGGGATGAGCCCCCCCACCCGGTCAGGTGAGGGTTCAGGGGGTTGTGCTCCCCGCAGGCGCGGGGATGAGCCCCGAGTGCGGGTTTTCCCCACCCATGCCGAGGCGTGCTCCCCGCAGGCGCGGGGATGAGCCCGGGGGAGGGCGCGCCGGGAACTACGTGCTGCCGTGCTCCCCGCAGGCGCGGGGATGAGCCCCCACCGGACAGGCCGCTGGTATCCGGGGCTGCGTGCTCCCCGCAGGCGCGGGGATGAGCCCCACCACGGAATCGCCAGCATCACTCCGGACGGGTGCTCCCCGCAGGCGCGGGGATGAGCCCAGCTCAACATGGGCGGAGCGCCCTATGAGTGCGTGCTCCCCGCAGGCGCGGGGATGAGCCCAGGCGGACAGTCGTGCGGATGACGTCGCGCTGGTGCTCCCCGCAGGCGCGGGGATGAGCCCGGACCGGCGTACCGACGGGGTGGGCGGCGTTGGTGCTCCCCGCAGGCGCGGGGATGAGCCCGGACCCGCGGCCGCTACGACCCCACCAACCTGGTGCTCCCCGCAGGCGCGGGGATGAGCCGGGCGGATCATCGTACCCGCCCTGCTGGTCGGTGTGCTCCCCGCAGGCGCGGGGATGAGCCCGCGAGCGCGACCCTGGCGCGCGGCTACCCGGTGTGCTCCCCGCAGGCGCGGGGATGAGCCCGCCGGTTGATCATCGGGGCGTGCGGGCCGCCAGTGCTCCCCGCAGGCGCGGGGATGAGCCCCCGCCTGCGCTGATGGGGACCACGCGGCGGTTGTGCTCCCCGCAGGCGCGGGGATGAGCCGAACGTGGTGAGCCCCATGTTCTCAGCTATCGGGTGCTCCCCGCAGGCGCGGGGATGAGCCCCCGTGTGCGGGCGTCGTACCCGTGGCCCCGGTGTGCTCCCCGCAGGCGCGGGGATGAGCCCAGGGCGGGCATATCGCGAGTGGAGTGCCGACGGTGCTCCCCGCAGGCGCGGGGATGAGCCGACGGTGACAAGACGTGGACCACCGCGGTCCGGGTGCTCCCCGCAGGCGCGGGGATGAGCCCGGATCGACCGGATCGAGCGGCAGATCGCCGTGGTGCTCCCCGCAGGCGCGGGGATGAGCCCGCCGTGCACGTCACCCCGATGGTCCCGGCAGCGTGCTCCCCGCAGGCGCGGGGATGAGCCCCGGCCCAGGAGCGACGAACACCCCAAACACCCGTGCTCCCCGCAGGCGCGGGGATGAGCCCAACGCTCCCGCGAACGCGGCCACGGATCGTGCGTGCTCCCCGCAGGCGCGGGGATGAGCCCATGTTCGCCCTCCGCGTGGAGGTCGAGCTGGGGTGCTCCCCGCAGGCGCGGGGATGAGCCGCCGTCGATGATGAGGGTGCTGGTACTGTCGTCGTGCTCCCCGCAGGCGCGGGGATGAGCCCCCGAGTCGCGGGCCACGAACGCAGCCCGCCTCGTGCTCCCCGCAGGCGCGGGGATGAGCCCGCGTATGTGCGTCAGCGCGGCATTCATCGTCTGTGCTCCCCGCAGGCGCGGGGATGAGCCCATCCGAAGTGAGGCGGTAGCCGTACATACTGCGTGCTCCCCGCAGGCGCGGGGATGAGCCGGCCCACCGACCCGAGATGGACATCCTCACCGAGTGCTCCCCGCAGGCGCGGGGATGAGCCCTCGCGCAGGACGTACAGGTGGGTCTCATCGGCGTGCTCCCCGCAGGCGCGGGGATGAGCCCGAGTACGCGGGTTCGATTCCCGTCATCCGCTCGTGCTCCCCGCAGGCGCGGGGATGAGCCGGTATCTACGCGATCCCCGAGCACCTCGCTGACGTGCTCCCCGCAGGCGCGGGGATGAGCCGGCCGAGGCGCGCATACAGGCCGTGAGGGACGTGTGCTCCCCGCAGGCGCGGGGATGAGCCCGAGTTGCCCTCCTCGTAGCCGTAGACGACCTCGTGCTCCCCGCAGGCGCGGGGATGAGCCCCCCCTTCGCTACGCCCACGCCCTCACCTACGTGTGCTCCCCGCAGGCGCGGGGATGAGCCGCGGCAGTAGACCGCTGGCCCCACCCTGCGAAAGTGCTCCCCGCAGGCGCGGGGATGAGCCCGCCGACCACTACCGGCACCAGCTGATGGAGGTGGTGCTCCCCGCAGGCGCGGGGATGAGCCCACACTGAGGGTCGGGAAGTAGACGCGGACCGGGTGCTCCCCGCAGGCGCGGGGATGAGCCCGACTCGACGTCGGTCTGGGATGAGGTCGTGGGGTGCTCCCCGCAGGCGCGGGGATGAGCCCGCGGTGATAGCTATTGCTCGGGCACTGTTGACGTGCTCCCCGCAGGCGCGGGGATGAGCCGAAAACCCCCGGGATGGCCGGGGGTTAGGGGTGGTGCTCCCCGCAGGCGCGGGGATGAGCCCGACTCGACGTCGGTCTGGGATGAGGTCGTGGGGTGCTCCCCGCAGGCGCGGGGATGAGCCGAAAACCCCCGGGATGGCCGGGGGTTAGGGGTGGTGCTCCCCGCAGGCGCGGGGATGAGCCCCGGTACTGGGTGTTGAGGTCCGCCATGGCGGTGGTGCTCCCCGCAGGCGCGGGGATGAGCCGGGCTGGACGGTGCGGGAGATCGCTCGGCGCATGTGCTCCCCGCAGGCGCGGGGATGAGCCCAAGCTGTTCGCCGAGCTCCGCAACCACGGCGTGTGCTCCCCGCAGGCGCGGGGATGAGCCGCAGGTGTGTGCTGACGCGCAGGTCGCCGCTGAGTGCTCCCCGCAGGCGCGGGGATGAGCCCGGGTCAGAGCCCCCACGTCGCGCTGAGCGCCCGTGCTCCCCGCAGGCGCGGGGATGAGCCGCACGCTCGCACTCATCGCGGGCGTGCTCGCTGGTGCTCCCCGCAGGCGCGGGGATGAGCCGAACATCGCGACCTCGGCAGGCTGCGCCTTCTCGTGCTCCCCGCAGGCGCGGGGATGAGCCGGGGATTCCTGCGCGGACGTGCGGGCCAGGGCAGTGCTCCCCGCAGGCGCGGGGATGAGCCCGTCGGCAGGGCGGTCCGGCACATCCTCCAGGTGTGCTCCCCGCAGGCGCGGGGATGAGCCATCACCCAGCTCGGGCGGAGTGCGGGCGATGCCGTGCTCCCCGCAGGCGCGGGGATGAGCCCAGTGTGCCCGGGTGGAGGCGGTTGGGTGCGTGGGTGCTCCCCGCAGGCGCGGGGATGAGCCGTAGAGCCCGCCACGCCTACGGGGGAGGGGGAAGTGCTCCCCGCAGGCGCGGGGATGAGCCCCGAGGGAAGCGGTCGTGGACGGGGGCAACCTGGGTGCTCCCCGCAGGCGCGGGGATGAGCCCACGAGGTGTCCGGCACGGGCGAGCATCGCGATGTGCTCCCCGCAGGCGCGGGGATGAGCCGGACCCGACGGGCAGTGCTGCTGTCGGGAACGTGTGCTCCCCGCAGGCGCGGGGATGAGCCCCCGGTCTTGCCGTGCAGCCGGACGTCGACCGTGTGCTCCCCGCAGGCGCGGGGATGAGCCCACCCCCGCTCCGACCCCGGAGCCCACCCCGACGTGCTCCCCGCAGGCGCGGGGATGAGCCCTGCACGATCTCGCGGGGCGTCGAGAGGGTGATGTGCTCCCCGCAGGCGCGGGGATGAGCCGTAGAGCGCTCCGGGCTTGCGGGGGAGGGGGAAGTGCTCCCCGCAGGCGCGGGGATGAGCCCGGATGTCACGGATCAGCGCGGCCACGGTCTCGGTGCTCCCCGCAGGCGCGGGGATGAGCCCAGGCCGGGCGGCTTCCTCGGCGGCCATGGCTCGGTGCTCCCCGCAGGCGCGGGGATGAGCCGAGGGCGGCGGTGCTTGCGTGGGTGGATCGGATGTGCTCCCCGCAGGCGCGGGGATGAGCCCACCTGGACGCCGGTCCCGGACACGCCTCCGGGGTGCTCCCCGCAGGCGCGGGGATGAGCCAGGAACACTCGTCGGACTCACGCACTCACGCACTCACGCACTCACGCACTCACGCTCAGCGTCGACGGCCCGCGCGCGGAGCGGCGCACGTGGATCTGCTCGGCGATGCGGTTCTTCATCTCACCGACGTGGGAGACGACGCCGATGGTGCGGCCGTGCTCGGCCAGGCGGTTGATCTCGGCGATCACGCGGTCCAGGGCCTCGGGGTCGAGGCTGCCGAAGCCCTCGTCGATGAACAGGGTGTCCATCTGCACGCCACCGGCCTCCGCGGTGACCAGTTCTGCCAGGCCCAGGGCAAGCGCGAGGGACACGAAGAACGTCTCCCCACCGGAGAGGGTCTCGGGGCGGCGGGCCTCATCGGTGCGATGGTCGATCACCAGCAGGTCCAGGCCCGTCTTGCGGGCGCCGCGCTTGCCGGTGTCCCGCACCAGTTCCAGGGTGGATTCGGAGAACTGGGCCAGGCGCACGTTGGCGGCGTCAATGACCTCCTCGAAGCGGCGCATCAGCACGTAGGTGGACAGCTGGATGCGGTCACCGTCCGAGGAGCGGCCGGTGGCGAGATCTGCCACGCGCACCACGGCGCCGGCCTTCTCCCCCACTGCCCGGACCTGCGAGATCGCGGCGTCCAGGCGGCTGCGGGCACCGGCGGTGGCTTGGGCGGTGGCGGTGCAGCGGCCGGACTCCTGATCGGCGGTGGCCGTGGCGGCCTGGGCCGAGACAACGGCCTCCCGGGTGGTCTCGACCAGCGTTGCTGCGGCCGTGCGGGCCTCGTCGGAGGGATCGGCCTCGGCCACGCCCTCCTCCCGCATACCGTCGGCGAGGCGGGACTGGTCGGTGGCACGACGGGTCAGCAGCGCCTCCAGTTCCCTGCGGTCCCCCTCCGGCAACACGGCTGCGCGTACGGCCTGCTCGTTCTCGAAGGGCCCCAGCTCGACCTCTGCGGCGAGCTCCTGGGCGCGGGCTGCGGCCTGGTCCACCGCCACCAGCGCCTCCCGCAGCGCCCGGCCGGCGCGGGCCCGGGCCGTGTGGGCGGTGCGCCGCTCCTGCACGGATCCGGCCTCACCGCGGGCCTGCACGACCCTGGCCTCGTCCTCTTCGACGGCGGTGGCCAGGGCGGTCAGGGCACTGGCCTCGCCCTCGATGGCCACGGCCTGCTTCTCCCGGCGGGCGCCGAGGGCGCGTGTTCCCTCGTCGTGCTTCTCCAGCTCCGTGTCGCGCCTGGCGGCCTCGGCCTGCCGGTCGCGGACGGCGCGGAGTGCCTCGGCCGCCTGCTGCTGTGCGGCCCGGGCGGCATCGACCTCGAGCCCGCCTGACTGCTCGCGGGCCTGCTCGTGACGGCTGGTGGCCAGCGTCAGGGCCTCACGGGCGGTTGACGCTACCTGCTCCGCCTGCCGGCGGGCCTCCTCGGCCGCCTCGACCTGCTCGGCACCGACGTGGTCCGCCCCGGCCTCGGCCAGATCGGGGTGTGCGGTCGCGCCGCACACCGGGCATGGATCGCCCTCGGCGAGAGTCATGGCGAGCTCGGCGGCCAGCCCGGCATTGCGGCGGCGACGCAGCTGCGCCTCCTCCTCACCAGCGCGATTGGCAGCCGACTGCGCCTCCTTGGCCGCGGCCCTCGCCGCGGCCACCTGTTCGGCGAGACGGGCGGCGGTGCGGGCCTGCTCCAGCCGGGCGGCGGCCTGATCGGCGGCGGTCTGGGCATCGCCGAGACCCTCCCCGGCGGCGCGGGCAGCATCCCGGGCGGTGACCAGGGCAGCACGCACCTGGGGGCGGGCCTGGATCTGGGTGTCGAGGTCGGCGAGTTCGGTACGGACCTTCTCCAGTGCGGTGCTGCGCTGCCGAAGGTCCTTCTGCCTGCCGGGAAGGTCCTTCTCCAGCTGGACCAGGGCACTGAGCTCACCGGCCCGGGTGGTGGCCTCCTCGACCGCGGCAGCCAGCGCCTCCAGCGCGCCCGGGCCTGCAGCGAGGTCGATCAGCTCGGGGTGGTCCTGACGGTGGCGGGACAGGGCGGCATCCCGTTCCTGCTCCCGGGCCTGGAGGTGGGTGCGAGCCTGGTCGCGTCGGGCGATGGCCCCGGCGATGGGCTG
The DNA here is from genome assembly GCF_025144775.1 of Brachybacterium sp. p3-SID957. Classification (NCBI taxonomy): domain Bacteria; kingdom Bacillati; phylum Actinomycetota; class Actinomycetes; order Micrococcales; family Dermabacteraceae; genus Brachybacterium; species Brachybacterium sp. p3-SID957. The sequence continues at coordinate 35,571 of NZ_JALXKT010000019.1, forward strand.
GGCGATGCGGTCGTGGTCCAGGCGGGTGCGAGCGGTGGTGGCGGCCTCCTCCTGGGCGGTGAGGGCGGCGGCCAGCTGGTCGAGGGTGCGGCGGCGGTCTATCCGCTGCAGGCCGGTGGTGGCGGCCTCCGCGGCGCTGCGGGCCTGGCCTTCCTGCGCACGGGCCGATTGGGCTCGGCCTGCGGCTTCCTGGGCGGCGCGGGCCGTGCCCTCGCCGATCTGGTCGGCCTGAGCGGTGAGCTCCTCGAAGCGGTGGGCGCGGGCGTGGCCCTCGAGCTCGGTGCGGGCGTCGTCCTCCTCCAGGCAGGAGGCCTCGATGAAGCGGGCCAGGGCCTGGCCGAGGCCGGCGGTGGCGGCGTCGACCTGCTGGGCGGCCTCGCGGCGCATCTGCTCGAGCTGCTTCTCGATGTCCTCGTAGATCTCGGTGCCGAACACGCGCTGCAGCACGGCCTGCCTGTCGCCGGTGCTGGCGCGCAGGAAGCGAGCGAACTCGTTCTGGGGCAACAGGACCGTCTGCGTGAACTGGGCGCGGGTGAGGCCCACGGCCGCGCCGATCTCGCGGCCCACCTCGTCCAGCCGGGAGGCGATCGGGGTGAGGCCGGCACCTTGGCCGGCGGTGTCGGCGAGCACCTCGTCGATCAGATCGGGGGTGCCGAGGCGCCACAGCAGGGCCTTGGCGTTCTCCTTGATCGTGCCCTCGCCGCGCTTCTTGGGCCGGTGGTACTCGGGCTGGCGCAGCACGCGGTACACGCCGTGGGTGGTCTCGAAGACCAGATCGATGACGCTGGCCGTGGTGGGCTCGGCGAACTGGGAGCGGACGCGCTCCCCGCTAGCACCTTCCCCGGCCACGCTCCCGTACAGGGCGTAGACCACCGCGTCCAGCACGGTGGACTTGCCGGAGCCGGTGGGGCCCTCGAGCAGGAACATGCCGCTGGCACCGAGGGCTGCGAAGTCGATGCTGACCTCGTCGCGGAACGGCCCGATGCCCCTCATGCGCAGGTGATGCAGCTTCATGAGGCCTCCTGCCCGCGGGTGCGCACGGTGCGGTAGGCGTCCTCGAGCACCTGGTGCTCGGCCTCGGTGGGCTCGCCGCCGGTGACGAAGGCGAGGAACTCGTCCATCACCTCCACCGGGTCGGCGTCGCGCCGCACGGTGGGGGTGATGGCGGTGGAGGTGCGGCCGGCGGGCTGGTGCTCGGTGTGCAGCAGGTGCGGGTATCGGGCGCGCAGGCGCTCCAGCAGGTGGGGTGGGCGGGAGGGGTCGGTGACGATGGCCTTCAGCCAGTCCTCGCCGTGCTCGGGGGCGCGCTCGAGGATCTCCTCCAGGGTCCCGCGCAGCTCGGTGAGGCGGCGGGGCACAGGGGTGGCGATGCGCTCCACGCTCACCTGGCCGGGCTCGCCCAGTTCCACCAGCAGCACGGACTTGCGGTGGTTCTTCTCGGAGAAGGAGAAGGCCAACGGGGAGCCGGAGTACCAGGCGGTGGTGCCCACGGTGGCGGAGAGGTCCTGGCAGCCGTGCAGGTGGCCGAGCGCCACGTAGTCCACACCGTCCAGCACCCCGGCGGGAATGCTGTCCACACCGCCCACGGTGAGGTCGCGCTCAGAATCCGAGCTCTGGCCGCCGGTGACGAAGGTGTGGGCCAGCACCACGGACCGCGGGCGGATCGCCCCGGGCTCACCGGCTTCGGTGTGGGTGGTGATGCGGGCGCGCACGCGGTCCATCGCGGCACGGGTGACGGCCTCGTGGCTGCGGGCAAGGGGCTGCTGCCCCTCCCCCGCCAGGGCGGTGCGGGCCATGTCCGGCTCCAGGTAGGGCAGGCCGAAGAACAGCACCTCGCCGTGCTCATCGGGCACTTGCACGGGGTGGTCCAGGCCCGGGACGTCGGCCAGGATGTGCACGCCGGCCCGCATCAGGGCGGAGCCGAAGCCCAGGCGGTCGGCCGAATCGTGGTTGCCGGGGGTGAGCACCACGGTGGCGACCTCCGCCAGGCGCGCCAGGGTGGATCCCAGCAGGCGCACCGACTCCACCGGCGGCACGGCACGGTCGTACACGTCACCGGCGATGACCACCACGTCCACCTGGCGTGCGACCACCAGATCGAGCAGCCAGTCGTGGAACTCCGCCTGGTGGGCGTGCAGGTTCTCCCCGTGCAGGGTGCGCCCCAGGTGCCAGTCCGAGGTGTGCAGGATTCTCATGGGGACCACGCTAGAGCCCGGGGCTGACGAACGACGACAGCAAGCACACAGCGCAGTGCCCGGCAGGAGTACGCGGATCTCGTCTCGTACCTGAACACGTGAGTCGCGCGGTACTGCCCCCTGTGGCAGACCGCTGGGTTGCGGCTGCAGCGCTTGCCCTGGGCGCTCCCCTGCTCTCACGCCACAGGATCTACGCGAACGAACCGGGCTTCGCGCTGCTGTGGACGGCCACCGGCTCGCGAGCGGGGCCACCCAACCGCGCCAGGATCTGCTTGGCCGCCACGTCGGCCCCGGCCAGAAGCGGGGACGGCACCCCGGGTGAGGCGCCGATGGCGCTGCCCGGCTGGGTGCTCCCGGCGGGGATGCCCAGCACCACCACCCCGCGATCGATGCTGCCGTCGGCCGCCACCAGGTTGTGGCCGACCAGCACGCTCTCGTCCACCTCCGCAGCGGTGGCCTCCATGCTGTGGGTGGGGATGCCGTCCACGCTGTGGATGCGGGCCCGGCCGGTGCCGAGCAGTGCCTGCAGCAGCGGATCGGAGGTGGCCGGCACCTGCCCCTTGGACATGCGGGTCTCCAGCAGCACGCGCGCACGGGCCTGCCTGCCGGTGATGGGCGACGTGGCGACGAAGCACTCCTGCTCCTCGTCGACCGCGACGTGGAAACCGGGGCCCAAAAGGTCGATCACCCCGGCCTCGATCAGTGCGAGCATTAGGCGCGCCCTGTGGGCCGGGGGCCCGGAGGCGAGCGCCAGACCGTCGGCGTCGAACCTTCCCAGCACGTCCCGGGCAAGGGACTGCCCGCTGAGCGCACCGGAGGCGGCCAGGCGCTCCACCTGCACGCGCAGCGCGGCCATGGCTGCGTTCACGGCGGCCCGCGGGTGGCGATCCGGATCGGACATCGAGCCCAGCTCGTCCTCGACCAGGCGGGCCACCTGTGCCTGCCACTGCTCGGGGGTGACGGTGCGGCCCGCGGTGGGCCGGTGCAGCTCCCCCACCGTCCAGGACCAGCGCGGATCAGTGATCGCCCAGCTCAGCACCGCATCCACGGCCTCCGTCACGGCCGCACCGCCCGGCTGGGCCGCACTGCGCTGCTGGCCCGCACCGCGCGGCTGGCCCGCACCGCCCGGCTGGCCCGCACCTCCCGGCTGGGCCGCGTCGTCCGTTCCCACCGCATCGAGCGCCGCCGGCCACCCCTCGGCGACCGCTGCGGGCATGTACTGCTCGAGCGCCTCCAGGTACACGCGGGCGAACTCGCGGGCGATCTGCGGCCACACGCGCTGCCGGAAGTCCACGCCCCGCTCCGTCGCAAGGCCCGCGAACCACTCCGGGGTGGCCCACCGCGGGGTGAAGCCGCGGGTGGGCCGGCCTCCGTCGGGCTTGGAGCGGTAGGGCACGCAGCGGCGCGAGCCGACCACCAGGCGCGGCTCACGCCCGCTCGGCAGGTACCGCAGGCGGCCGGTGGGATCGGCGGGAATGGCCTCGACTCGGCCGCCCCAGCCCTCCACCAACTGCCCGATCACATCGAAGAAGTTCGCTCCCAACCCTCTGACCAGCACGTCCTGCCCGGCCGGCAGTCCGGTGAAGCACCGCTCGGCGGGCATGCCCGGCGGCACGTACCGCAGGCCGTGACGGTGGGCGGCCGCGGCGAGCGCGGACTCCTCCGTGCCCGGCACCGCCTGCACCATGCCCTGGGCCAGCACCACCGTGGGCGCGCTCAACCGTCGCCCTCCGGCGAGGACCACCACGCGATGCTCCCCCTCGTGCTCGAGGTCCACGGCGGTGTCCACGATCTTCTCGACCTGCAGCTCACCGCTCGCGGTCGCGGCATCGAGCTGGTCGCGGAAGTACACGCCCTGCAGGCGCCGGGTGGGGAACGAGTCCGGTCCGAGCGCGGTGGCCTCCTGCACCACCCAGTCCCCCACCCGGTGGTGACCGCGCTGGGCGACCGAACGGGCCCAGGCCACCAGGTCGGGACCGGGCGCGGCCGGTCCGCTCATACGGGTGCTGTGATCGGGATGAATCGTGGTGGCGCGGGCCTGGGTGTTGTTGAGGTAGGCGGCGGGCTGGTCGATCAGCCAGGTGGCACCGGGGCCGACGGCCAGGGCATCGACCATGGCCAGTCGCAGCGGGGGCGCAGGACGCTCGGCCGATGGTCCCGCACTCGGCGGTGCCGGGTTCCCTCCTGCCTCGGAGGTGCCCGCAGCCGCCCGCAGGCGCGCGAGGGTGCGCAGCACGGTGGCCACCCCGCGGGGCCCACCGCCCACGATCACCGCGTCGTAGCTGCCGGTGGGGCCCGGGGGCGTCGCCTCGCGGGGGCTCCGTAGGGGACGGTGGCTCATCGGCCGACCAGGACCCGCTGGTTCGCGGTCCCGGCCCGCTGGGTCGCGGTCCCCTCGATCGCGGATCGGGAGCCATCGGTCCCGGCCCCGGCCCCCTGGGTCCCGGCCCCCGCGGTCTCGGACGGGGAGCCGCCGGCCTCGGACGGGGAGCCGTCGAACTTGAGCGTGTCGGGACCTCCCTGCTCCGCCCGCTCGAGCCCGGCGCCGGTGCGGGGTGCAGCAACGCGGGGCGCAGAGCCCGGGGCGGTGACCGCATCGGCAGACGGGGAAGCAGCGGCGCGAAGCGTGGCCGCGCGCGGAGGCGTCAGGGAAGAACGTGGCATATCTACATGTTATGCACACTCAAAGGATCTCTTTGACGTGGCCTGTCATGTGAGTTCACGCTCGTAGGAGGTTCCGGCGTCGTACGCCGTTCCGGCGTCGGCGCCGCTCTGGTCCGCCCGTCGGCTCGCTACCTCCACGCGCGGCGGGCCGAGGCGCTGGCCAGGTCCACCAGCAGCGAGAGCAGCAGCAGCGCGATCACCACGGTGAGCATCCCGGAGTAGTCGAAGGAGGCCCGCTGGGACTCCAGCACGCGGCCCAGTCCGCCTGCGCCGACCACGCCCACCACGACGGTCTCGCGGATCGCGATCTCCCACCGGTACAGGGCATAGGCGGTGAAGCGCCCGGCGACCAGGGGCAGCACCCCGTAGACGAAGGTGGTGATGCGTCCGGCGCCCAGCAGCTGCAGGGACAGGACGGGGCGTCGGTCCATCGTCTCCAGCACCTCGGTGAACAGCCTGCCCAGCACGCCCGCGTTGTACAGTCCCAGGGCCAGTGCGCCGGGCAGGGGGCCCGGCAGCACCACGAACAGCAGCAGCAGTGCCCACACGGGCGGGGAGATCGCGCGGATGGTCAGCAGCAGCATCCGGCACAGTGCGGCCCCGGCCGCCCGGACGGGTCCATCCCCCGCCTGGTGCACGCCCAGGAACGCGGCGACCACGCCGATCCCGCTTCCCACCACGATCGCCAGCACCGACATCTGCACGGTGGCGGCGGCATCACCGAGCAGGTCCGCCCAGGTGGAGGGCAGGCTGGGTGGGATCGCGTCGGCCAGCATCGCACCGGCGCGCTCCCAGGTGCGGGCGCTGACGAGCCGGGCGAGATCCGGTCGCAGGTACAGCAGGGACCCCACCGTCAGCGCCGCCCCCAGCAGCAGGGAGGTGCGCTTCCAGCGGGCGCGGCCCGGGTGGCGCAGGCTCGCGCTCCAGCGGTCGAACAGCCAGCCCAGTGCGATCAGTGCGTAGATGAGGGTCCACATGCGCTCGTAGGCCAGGCCCTGGAACGCGGTGATCAGCTCGAAGCCCAGACCGCCGGCACCGATCATGCCCAGGATCACCGCGGAGCGCAGGGCGCAGTCGAAGCGGTAGAAGCCGTAGGCGAGCAGGTCGCCCCAGATGCGCGGCAGGGTGGCGTACACGAACGCCTGGAGTCTCCCGGCCCCGGCGGTGATCAGGGCGTCGTGGGGGCCGGGCGGGGTCTCGTCGATGATCTCGGCGTACACCTTGGCGGTGATCACGCCGAAGGGGATCGCGAGCGCCAGGATCCCCACCAGCGGGTCCCGGCCCAGGATCACCAGCAGGATGATGCCCCACACGGCTTCGTGGATGCCGCGTGGGATGCCCAGTCCGATGCGGGTGAGCAGCCAGCCCGGTGCCCGGGAACGGGGCCCGCGCACCGGTGCGCCCCTGCCCGGCGCACGCCCGCCGCGCTGCCACCAGGCCTCGCTCATCAGCACCCCGCCCACCAGGCCGATCAGCACCGCCAGCACCGTGCCCAGCAGGGAGAAGGCGATGGTCACCAGGGTGGCGTCAAGGGTGCGGCGCAGAAAGTCGGCGGAGAGATCAGGAGACAGCGCGGCTGCGAAGAAGGACCGCAGGGAGGGCCAGCCGGGCGGGTTCAGCACGGGTTCGCGGCCGATGCCGGAGCCCCACAGCGACCAGGCCACCAGCAGCACCGCGCCGGCCACCCACCAGCGGCCGGGGCGGGAGGAAGCGCGACGGCCAGAGCGGGAGCCGGTGCGGGAGCCGGCGCGGGCATCGGCCTCCGGGCTCATGCCGGCAACCGGTACAGCTCGTCGCGGTGCTGGTCGGTGACCTCTGCGGCGGGCAGGTCGAAGGCGATCCGGCCCTGCCGCAGGCCGATCACGCGGTCGCACATGCCGCGGGCGATGTCGAAGTCGTGCAGGCTCACCAGCAGGGCGCGGTCTCCCTCGCCCACCACGTCGGCGAGCAGGCCCATCACCACGCGGGCACGCTGCGGGTCCAGGCTGGAGATGGGTTCGTCCGCCAGCACCAAAGCGGGATCCTGCACGATGATGCGGGCCAGGGCCACGCGCTGCTGCTCCCCGCCGGAGAGGCGCTCGGTGCGGGTGGCGGCCAGCTCCTCGATGCCCAGGCGGGCCATCGCGGCGTGGGCGGTCTCGACCTCCAGCGGCCGCACCAAGGAGGCCAGGGACCGCCACAGCCCCCAGCGGCCCAGGTGGCCCGCATTGACATTGTGGATCGCAGCCAGCGGCCCGATCAGGTCCAGGCGTTGGTGGACGGTGCCGATCCGGGCGCGCACCGTCCGCACCCGGCGCCGGCTCGCCACCCCCAGGTCGGTGCCGAGCGTGGTGACGGTGCCGCTGCTGGGGGTGATGGAGCCGTTGGCCAGGCCCAGCGCGGTGGACTTGCCGGCGCCGCTGGGTCCCACCAGGGCGACCTTCTGCCCGGGGTCGACGGTGAAGGAGGCATCCAGCACGGTGCGGGCGCCATAGCGGACGGTGACGCCGTCCAGCTGCAGGGCGGGCGGTTCAGCGGCGCTCATCAGCCGATCAGCCCCAGCTCGCGGGCGACCTCCTCGATCTGCTGGTAGTCCTCGGCCTTCGCCGGGATGAAGGACTGCGCGCCGTAGGACTCGACGATCGCACGCCCCTCCTCGGACTCGTGCATGGTGAGCATGGCGTCGGTGAGCTGCTGGGTGAAGCCGTCGCCGAAGCGCGCGTCGGCGTCGCCGCGCAGCAGCCAGTGGTAGTCATGGAACTCGGGCGAGACCAGCACCTCGATGACTTTGTCGGTGTCGATGCTGCCCTCCTCCATGCGGGCCTGCCACACCTGGCTGTTCAGGGCACCTGCCTCGTAGGAGCCGGAGGTGACCAGCTCGATGGTGGAGTCGTGGGAGCCGGAGAAGCCGGGCTCACCGGCCAGGTCGGATTCGGCCACGCCGGCCTGGGACAGGAAGTACGAGGGCATCAGGCGGCCGGAGGTGGAGGTCTCCGAGCCGAAGGTGAAGCGCTTCCCGGCCATCACGGACAGTCCTTCCACGGAGTCCACCGGGTCGATGCCGGCTTCCGCGTTGGCGATGAACACGCTGGTGAAGGAGGGGTCGATGTCGCGCTGGGCGACGATGGTGGCCTCCGGGCTCTGCAGCTGGGCCTGCACCCCGGTGAGGCCGCCGTAGAACACCAGGTCCAGGTCGCCAGCGCCGAACAGGCTCACCGAGGCGGCGTAGTCCGGCACCGGCACGTACTCCACGACGATGTCGAGCACGCTCGCCAGGTGGGCGGCGAAGGCCTCCTCGCGCTCGGTGAGGGCGTCCGGGTCCTGATCGGGGATGGCGCTGATGCGCAGTGGCTGGCCGGAGCCGCCGCCCGCACCTCCCCCATCGGCCGAGCCGTCACCGCTGCCGGTCGAGCAGGACGCGGTGAGCCCCACCCCCGTGACCGCGGCCCCGGTGAGGGCAAGACGGGCTAGGGCGGCACGGCGGGTGAGCATGGTTCTCCTTCGGTGCGGTCGCGTGGCGGCGTCTGCGCTTCGTCGCTTGGTCGACGGAGCCTGCGCGTCTGTGCCTGCGCGACGGCGCGCGGGCCGACGAGTGACCACCGTGACCTGGTTCTCCGGGCGTACCAGGCATCCTATGACGGATTCCGGAACGGGGGCACCGTGTGCGGATCGTGGGGCGCATGCTGGCAGCTCATTGCCGCCAGGCACGAACCGCCCAATGCCGCATCTGGCGACTCAGCCGGATCCTCGAGCGGGTCGACGAGCTGATCGACCGACTCGATCGGCCGGGTCGAAGCGGCGGTCCTGGAGTTTGCGTAACCATCGGTCGACGTCACCGCTGCTGACGTGCACACTGCACGGTCCGTCAGCGTGCTCGTCACCGGCGCGAGGCCAGCACGATTCCTCGGTACGCCACACCGATCGCGACCAGCACCAGGCCGGCCACCAGGGTGCTGCCAGGCAGGGCCGCCACCAGCAGCAGGCAGCCCACCAGGCCCATCACCTGCAGGGCCTTGGGGAACAGGCGGTGCTCTTCGGTCTGGGTGAAGGCGGCGATGTTGGCGACCGCGTAGTACAGCAGCACCCCGAAGGCGGAGGCGGTGATCGCCACCAGCACGTCGGAGGCCAGCAGCACCAGCAGCACCACGACGATCCCCACGGTGATCTCGGCCCGCTGCGGCACCGAGAACCGCGGGTTCACGTGGGCCAGGGGCCGCGGCAGGTCGCCCTCGCGGGCCATGCCCAGCATGGTGCGGGACACCCCGGCCACCAGGGCCAGCAGAGCCCCGGCGGCAGCGGCGGTGGCACCGATGGTGACGATCGCCTTCCACATCGCGCCCGCGCCGATCTGGTCGAGGGCAGCGATGAACGGAGCAGGCCCCCAGCCGTGGGCGCCGGGGGCGGGGCCGACGAGCACCAGCACCAGCGCGAGCAGCATGTACAGGGCGAACACGGCGCCGAGGGCCAGCAGGATCGCGTGGGGGATGGTGCGGCGCGGCGCGGTGACCTCCTCCCCCAGGGTGGCCACGCGGGCGTACCCGGCGAAGGCGAAGAACACCACGGCGGCGGCCTGGGCGACGGCGAGTCCAGCACCGAGCACTCCGCCGGTGCCGGCGCCGAGCACCGCCGCCAGTCCCCCGTCCCACAGGCCTGTGGAGGCATCGGCGAGGGGCCCGGGCACGGGGGCGGCGAAGCCCGCTCCCCCATCGCCGCCGACGACGCCCACCAGCAGCCGCACGGCGGTGACGCCGAGTGCGGTGAGGGCGATCGCGACCAGGATGCGGGCCAGGCCCGCGGTGCGGGTCACGCCCACCAGGTTCACGGCGGTCAGCGCCACCACCACCAGCGCAGCGACGGGCCGCTGGTAGGCCTCGGGCACCAGGTAGGCGGCGACCACCAGGGCCATCGCGGCGCAGGAGGCCGTCTTGCCGATCACGAAGCACCAGCCGGCCAGGAATCCCCACCACTCGCCCAGCTGCTGGCGGCCGAAGAAGTAGGTGCCGCCGGAGGTGGGGTACTGGGCGGCCAGCTGCGCAGTGGAGGTGGCGTTGCCGAAGGCGACCAGTGCCGCCAGGGCCACGGCCAGCAGCACGGCGGGGCCGGCGAGGTCCTGCGCCGCACCGAGGGCCACGAACACGCCGGCACCGATCATCGAGGCCAACCCGATGACCACAGCATCGCCCAGGCCCAGCCGTCGGGCGAGCTCAGCGGGGGCAGGTGAGGAGGTCATGGAGCCTTCTGTCGTGGCGGGGGCGCGGGAGCGGGTGTTCGTCGGGCGGAGCGGACGGGGTGCCGGTGCGCGGATACGAAGGAACGAATCGGGCCCGGGCCGGGCGGGCGCCCGAGGCGGGCGGGCACCCCGGACCGGTCGGGCGCACGAGGCCGGGCGGGCGCCCCGGACCGGTCGGGCGCACGGGGACGGGCGGGCGTGCACCCTGGACCGG